>JAUYQE010000011.1 GCA_030695605.1 Nanobdellota archaeon | reverse complement strand
GCTTCTTCTCCTCATTTTTTTCATATAATTTATATACTACTTCGTGTCGTGACGCGATAGATAAGGGTGATGATGAAAAAATAATGAATGGTGATTTTTCATGACTGAACAACGCAAACTCCAAGCAATTATTCTTGATTGGGCCGGCACGACCCTGGACTATGGCTGCTATGCGCCTGCGGTCGTGTTTCAGCAGGTTTTTGAAGAGAAAGGTGTGCCTATCACGATGGCTGAAGCACGAGAACCCATGGGTGCCCACAAGAAAGTGCATATTCGGAAAATAACAAAAAATCCTGCTGTTCAAGAGCGATGGGAAGGCACCTATGGGCGGCTTCCGAATGAGAATGATGTCAAAGAGATGTTTGCTTCTTTTGTTCCTAAGCAACTGGCCTGCCTGGCAGATTATGCGGATCTTATTCCGGGAACGTTGGAAGCACTGGCGCAGTTCCGAGAACAGGGATTGAAAATCGGCTCGACCACGGGCTATACTGGGGAGATGATGCAGCTGCTTCTGAAAGAAGCGAATCAGCGGGGATATGCGCCCGATGTCACGGTCTGTTCAACAGGAGATTATGCGGTACGACGTGGGGATAATTATGAATGGGGCCAAGTGCAAGGAATCGGAGAGGGCTGGAACATCAGCCGGCCTGCACCGCATATGTGCAATCTCAACATGATGCTGCTGGGCGTCTCTGAACCATCTCTTTGCGTTAAAGTTGATGACACCCTTCTCGGCATCGAAGAAGGACGAAAAGCAGGCATGTGGACCATGGGATTGGCGCAAACC
Source organism: Nanobdellota archaeon (assembly GCA_030695605.1). Classification (GTDB taxonomy): domain Archaea; phylum Nanobdellota; class Nanobdellia; order Woesearchaeales; family GW2011-AR9; genus JAUYQE01. Next base: position 10,305 of record JAUYQE010000011.1, on the reverse strand, counting down.
GGGAATGAACTTGGCCTGAATGAGAAAGAAATTGCTCAGCTCTCACACCCCGAATTGACCCTGCGGCTCAAAGAAACCTACAGACGGATGTATGGCGCAGGTGCCGACTACGTGGTTGCGGGCATTGGAGATGTTCCGGCCGTTGTGGAGAAGATTAATGCGGATCTGGCAAAGGGTCGGCTTCCCTATCGGTCTCTTTCGTTAGCGTAGTGTATAATTCATCCAGCTCGTGGAGTGCGACGTGCATTTCATCCTCGGAGAAGAACCCATACCGCTGCAACAAGCGGATTTTCTCTTCGATGCGGGGAATGTTCTTGGGAATTAACCCAATCTCCAGATAATCAAAGCGTATCCGCATGGTTTCCAGAACGTCTTTTCCGTGATTGGGAAAGCCCAACACGAAAATCTCGGGATGATTCAGCACATAGACAAAACCAGCCAGTTCTGCCACGTCTTCAAACTCGTTCTTTGCTCCATAACACGTGACAGAAGCGACGGATGCCATGTACTCCAGGCAGTTGTTCTTGACGCTTTCATCAGCCGGTTCATAATAGCCGATGCCACTTAACGTCCACCACTCCGCCCAGAATTCTGGGCTGACTGTATAATGCCAGAGATGCGCTAGCTCATGCACCAGGGCATCGTCCGTCATGCATTTGGTCTGGCCACAGTACGTCGTAATCGTTCCATCATAGCCGGCAGTAGCAATAACTTCTGAATGAACGTTTCGAATGCAAATGCGGTTTACGATGGAAAACTGTTCTGGAAAAAAATCAAAATGCTCTTGCGTTTCATGGTAGACTTCTGCAAAATTCTCCACACGCTGGCTGCGCTCTTCGCCGCGATCATCCCAGTTGAGATAGACGGGAACCCCGATCTCTTCCTGGAAAGCAATCTCTTCTGATGTTGCGAATAGGATCTCGTCGAGCAGGCCGTCTCTTTCCCGTGCGGAAGCTATGAAATACACGCTGGTTCCTAAAGCCAGAGATGTCGTTCCCATCAGAAGCGCTTTGAGTCTCTTGCTCATTCTTCTTGCTCCCTCTCTTCTCTCCTTTCGTACGCCTCCAACTGCTGCAGTGCATAATCTCGTTCCCGCTCAGAGAACGCTCGATATTCTGCAAGAAGCTCAATCTTCTGCCGGATGCGAGGAAAGCTTTCTGCGGAAAAATGGGTTCCTCCGGTAAGGTCTGGTTCTTCTTCAAGATTAAAATCTCGGAACTCGGGCTGGGGGCGGGGCATCCCCGGCAATCGATGGTGGGGATTATTCAGAAGGTATACAAACATCATGGTTTCGGCCATATCTTCTAAAATGTGCGTTGTGGCATAGCAGCTTATCGTCGCCAAATCCCGGCTGGCCGGCTCGCAGTCTTTCATGAAGTCACAATCTCCCATGAGCATTTCCAGCGAAGAGCATTGAAACTCCCCGTTGCTTATGTGCTTCCACTCATTTCGTAACCGCTGCCGTTCTCCCGTGGGCAGGGCAAAATACCAGACATGCCCAATCTCATGGACAAAATCATCATCTTCGATGCAATAATGGGCATCTTCCGTGCAAGACAGGGAAAGCCCGTGGAAGAAAGGGTTGTACCAGCCAACTTCAAAATCCGCATCGAGTTTCTCAATCGTCAGATAGCGGATCGGAGCAAACTGCTCGTCAAAGAAATCCCAATTATCGCGCGCTTCCCGGTAGGTTTCTGCAAAACGGTTAATGAACGCCGATCGCTCTGCCCGCTGTGCCGTTTCGTTGAGAAAAATGGGGACGCCAATTTCGTGCTCAAAGCTTCTTTCTTCCGGGGTAGCGGAGCACGCCTCATCGCCAAAATGATGGATATAACTGCTCAGAAGAACGGTGCTTATCGCTCCCTGCGCAAACCAGGAAATTCTCTTCCTCTTATCGCCCACGGAGAGAGGGAAAGAAACGGCCTATAATAAGTTTTTGCTTCATAATTGCCTGAAACTTTTTAAAGAACTGCTGCTCCGAAGAGCAGTATGACCCGCATTTATATCATGACTCAGGGCTGTGCTGCCAATATGGCCGACAGCGAGTACATGAAAGGGATTCTGAAAGAGGCCAAATTCGAGCTTGCGAACAGTCTGGAAGAAAGCGATGTCGTCATCATCAATACCTGCACCGTCAAGACACCGACCGAGAATGAGCTTTTTCGCACTTTGGAGAATATTCGCAGAGAGCATCCGTATAAAGTTATTGTTCTCGCGGGCTGCCTGGCGCAAACAGAGCCCAAGAAGCTGAAAGATTATTGTGTCGTCGGTACGAGCCAGATTCATAAGGTCGTGTCCGTTGTCGAAGAAGCCCTGCATGATAATGTGGTGCATGCCCTAGAAACCGGCGAAATGCCGCCCCTGAACCTGCCGAAAGTCAGAAAAAATCCCATTATTGAAATTATTCCCATCAATCGGGGCTGCTTGAGCGCCTGCACTTTCTGCAAAACGAAGCATGCCCGAGGGAATCTCCGGTCGTATCCGATTCCTGAGATTGTTGCCGTCGCTAAAAAAGCTTTGCGGGAGGGCGTGCAGGAGTTTTGGCTGACGTCACAAGACACCATGTGCTACGGGTTTGATCTTGATACCAACTTAGCCACACTGCTCAAAGAATTGGTAGCGCTCTCGGGGAAATTCAAGATCCGTGTGGGTATGGGCAACCCCGTGCATCTAAAAAAGTTTAAAGACGAGCTTTTCCCGCTCTTTCAGAGCGAGAAGCTGTTTCAGTTCCTGCATCTTCCGGCGCAGTCCGGCAGCGATGCGGTCCTGGAAGCAATGAAGCGGGGAAATTCTGCGGCAGAGTTTTTATCGCTTGTCGAGGAAGCCAAGCGCCTTATTCCCCGGCTGACGCTGGCGACGGACATCATTATCGGCTTCCCGGCAGAAAGCGATGAGGATCATTGGCAAACGCTGGAACTCCTGCGGAAAACCAGCCCGGATGTCATCAATCTCTCCCGATTCTGGGCGCGGCCGAAAACACCGGCAGCTTTAATGCAGCAGGTCCCCAGCGATGTCATCAAGCATCGCTCAAAAATCGTAACGGACATTGCGGAAAATATTTCCACGTTACAGAACGAGCGCTGGATGGGTTGGGAAGGGGAGATTCTTATCGATGAGCAGGGCAAAGAAGCAGGGCAGTGGATTGGCAGAAATTCGAGCTATAAGCAAGTGCTGGTGCCAGGAGATTTCCGGCTGGGAGACTGGGTTCAGGTACGCATTACTAAAACGACCGTTTGGGATTTGCGGGGGGAAGTGGTTGGTTAGGAGTGCTGCTTCTTTCTTCGCCATCGTACTTTTAGCTTCTCTCGGAACTTCTTTTTTGGTGGAACTTCCCTTTCTTTTTTTGTAGGAGCTTCTTTCTTCTTTTTCTCTTTCTTTTCTTTCCTCTTTTTTTTCGGCTTTTCCGAGGGTAAAAGCTCTTCTTTTTTTTTCTGCACGAGATAGACATCTTCGCCGGTTTCCGGATTTTTCCCGATGGCTTTCTGCCCGCTCAGGTAGGCAATGTATTCTTGAAAAGAAAAGCTTCTGCACAGATAGCGCTCGACGAGCTGAGATTCCTGCTGATACGCTGCGTATTTTTCTGAGCCAGCCGTGCTGAGCAGCGCCTTTATCCGGAGCAGCAGCGGGTCTTCCTGGAGAGGATCGTTTGTTTTTGCCAGCGTATTGACGACGTTTTCCAATTCCGCCGGCGATAACGCTTCCCCACGAGCAGCCAGTTTCGTTATTTTTGGAGCAATACCCCGCTCCTGATTCTGCAGGCGGAGGCGATAATAGACATCATCTTTGCCTTCGTAAAGCTGGGGGATATGTTCATCATTGCAGTTTTGCAGAATGCGGTGTATGAAAGCAGCATACTCTGTCCGGCCTTGCTCTTTGGCGTTATAGGCTCTCACCTGGAGCGCCCACATCAGGGCCGAAATATCGTCCATCGGTGAGAAAGAAAGAGAAAGGAAATTTAAAGATTGCGGAGAAATTTACGCATTTTCTCTCTGGAATTGCTCTGCAACCGCTTTTCGAACCGCTTCTTCTTTCAGAGGCTTTTGTTTCTGAACCCCGTAGGACTTGAAAAGGCTCTGCACTGCTGCCGTTACCGCTCCGGCATCGCTCTGCAGCTCGGCCATAATCTGGCGGTCTTCCCGGGATTTGTAGAGAAACTTGTTGACCATCGCGCGTAGAAAGTAGGTAACAGGATGCATGCGCCAGTGGTGTTCGTAGTCGGTCAAGAGCCAGGCATCGAGCGCAACCAGTACGTCACCTTGCTGCATTTTCTGCTTGCGGCCTTCTTTTTCGATAATTGCCTCTCGAAGGTTCTGCAGGTGCATTTTTATTTTCAGCATGAGCGTCACTTCCGGCGTCTTTTCTTTCCATGGCCGCAGCTCGATGAACGTGTTTTTTCCTTCCGGCTGCACGGACTCTTCCGTCTTCTTTTCCCGCTTGCTGTACTGCTTTTCTTCGAGGACTTTGTTGATAGCCCGGAAGAGGTCTTCTGTCCGAAAAGGGCCGTTGTAGCGCAGTTCCCGGTTATTGATGACCAGGTTTTTTTCGTGGTATGTTTTCATGCTTTCTATTTTCTTCAGATTTTAATCACTTTTTTTCTCTTCTTTTTTGGGCTCTTTTTTTCCTCTTGCTCTGCTCTTTCTTTTTTCTTCTGCTTCTTTCTTTACGGGCGATACGTGTACTGAAACGTATTTAGGAATTTTTTAATCCGGGCATGCACGTCTTCGACATCGTCTTTCAGCCAGCGCTCCGCTTTGGCATAATGTTCCTGGAAAAAATATTTCTCCAGGACAATGCCCAGTAACCATAAAAATGGATTTTTTTGCCATTTTCCTTTACGGTCGCTGACTACATAGCCATCAAAGGTCAGATGGAGCGAGCCTTGCTGGACCTGCAGCTTTTTTCCGTCGTGCTCCACGCTGACATCCTGCACATCGGCGATGTTCAGTTTTAGGGCGATAACTAACGCATAATAGTCGGTAATATTGCGAAAAGGCTCCACAGCCAGCTGAAACTGCTTGCCGCTGGGCAGCACCTGCTCTTCGTTCAGTTTTTCATACCAATCCCAGCCTTTTTCATAGAACCAGGAGGAGATCAGGGCATAGAGCTCAGAAACGTTCATGAAGCCGGTATAGCTGAGCTTGAGATGGTCGACGATAAGATGCCTTTCTGCCATGAGAACCGGTCTAGGCACGGGAATATTTAAACAGTTTGGTTTTTGTTCTCTTCGCAAGGGACACGTGTTTCTTTAAGCACCAAAAACTTTAATAAGCTCAAGGCTCCCCTCCGCTGAAGAACGTGTTAGAAAGAGGGGGTGTCCATGGCGAAAGGCTTTTTTAAGAATATTCTGAAGCGCTTGCAGTTCAACCCTTTTAGCAAGAAAAATCATGTCAAGCTCGGCTTATATGGCCCGCCGAACAGCGGAAAGAGCACGTTAGCGAATCGCATTTGCCAGGACTGGCTCGGCGAAGAGATGTCGACTGTTTCTCATATTGCCCACGAAACCCGGGAAATTATCGTCAAAGAACAAGTCAGCATTAAAAATAAGCGGGGGAAGGAGCTCACTTTTTCGCTCGTGGATACGCCCGGCATCGCCACAAAGATCGATTATGAAGATTTTATCCGGAAAGGGCTGAAAAGGACGGAAGCCAAATTGCGGGCCAAAGAAGCCACGAAAGGGGTCATTGACTCGATAAGATGGCTGGACAACATGGATTCCGTCGTCGTAGTGCTGGATGCGACAAAAGACCCCTATTCCCAGGTCAATATCACTATCATGGGCAATCTGCAGGCCCGGAACATTCCGGTATTAATTGCAGCCAATAAAGTCGATCTCCGCAAAGCCAATCTTGAGGTCATTAAAGCTGCGTTTCCCCAGTATCCGATTGTGGGCATCTCTGCTAAATATGGAAAAGAGATCACGGACTTTTACGAGCAGCTGTTTAAGCTCGTAAAATAGGGGCTAGTACACCGGGGTGTACTGCAGCTGCAAAATCGTCCCGAATGAGAAAAGAAAATATTTAAAAAGGAGAAAAAAGTCATTCCTCTTGAGCCAAAGAGGAGTGCTGAAGAAAAGAGATGAGCAATAAAAGAGAAAAGAGGGTGGCATGGTAACTTTCCAATTCATTCCGTATAGCGACATTGAAACCTTAACTGCTGCTAAACGAGTAAACAAGCTGCTGAATATTGTGAAAGAAAACCGTATCGTCATCATGGAAGGCCGCCTGCGCAAAGAAGAAGAGGCGGACCTCATTGAGATCACCATGGAAGAGATTTCTCAAAAATTTAAAGGCATTGAGCTGAGTGTTATCTATCCGGACCGCAGCAAGCAGTCCGGCGTGCAGAAGATGAAAGGTGCTTTTGCTACGGTTTTACTGGGTGATCGGCAAGGCCTGACCATTATCGGGCCAGCTTCTATCGTCAAGAAGATCGAGAAGAATCCGGATAAGATTGAGCTTTTTACCCGAGAGCTGAACGGCTCGAAACGGAGCCCGGTGAAAAAGCTGAGACGGAGCTGATCATGCCGCACCGTTGTGTTCGCTGCAACATATTTTATGAGGATGGGGCGCAGGAAATTCTGAAAGGCTGTGCATGTGGCTGCCGCCTGTTCTTTTACGTGAAGAAGAAAGAGATTGAAGAAGGCAAAGAGCTGCTCAATAAGCTGAGCGACGAAGAAAAAGGGCAGATTGAGAAAGATGTAGCGGAGATCCTGTATATCAAGAATGAGGATCCCAACAAGCCCGTGGTGCTCGATCTAGAAGCGATTCGGGTCCTGCAGCCCGGCAAGTATGAGCTGGATTTAGTGCATCTTTTCAAGAAAGATCCGCTGATCATCAAGCTGGAAGAAGGTAAATACATGATAGATCTGGCTCAGGCGTTCAGAAAAGATAAATAGGGCACATCTCTTTCTTCTGGTTACTTTCCTGCGGTCTTTATCTTGTTCATGCCTTCCTTCACGGCGATCATTGGGACGGGTGCTACGCTGCTATCGAGCATAAAGACCATTCCACAAATTATCAAGAGCCTGCGCACCAAGCGGCTGCAGGACCTTTCTCACGGGTGGATCCTGTTAGGCATTGCTTCCGGCTATTTCTGGATTGTGTATGGGCTGCTCTTAAGAGATTTCCCGCTCATCAGCAGTTCGGTTTTTACGTTGGGTTCGTTTCTGGTCTTGTTTTATCTGAAGAGGAAGTATGGGTAGCGCTGAGCATTGAACAGAGTCGTAGAGATAAAAAGTTATTTAAAGTGCAGACCGATTTGCTGTTCTATGCAACTCAAAGATCAGAAGTGTGCGTGCACGACGAAACAGGTTAAACGGCTTCCCCAAGAAGGGGTTGATGCTTTATTGAGAAATGTTCAAAGCTGGGAAGTTGTTGGTAATCATCACTTAAAGAAAGAATACAAATTCCCTGATTATATGAGCGGCGTGCAGTTTGTAACCCAACTTGCAGCAATTGCCGAAGAGCAGAACCATCACCCCGAAATTTATCTCGGCTGGAGGAGAGTTACCGTAGAGATTTATACACATGTTGTTAATGGCCTCACGGATAATGACTTTATTTTAGCGGCCAAGTATGATGCATTGAATGGAGATAGCTCTGCACTTTAGTGCCTGAGCTATATCCCATTTTTTAGAGTTATCCTCTTTGAATGTCATTCACATGCAACTACAGCTTACTCCTTTGCGCTTTCTCAGAAATAATCGCTGAATGGCCCGTCTCGTCTTCGATAATGATTTTCAGCGTTTCCCTGCCTAAGAGCACGGCATCGAGCTTCTTCAGCAGATTCTTGGCTTTTTTCTTGGCAGCGGAATCCTCTTCGCTATCCATCGTGGACTGAATGACCCCTTTGACCTGCTGGAGCAAGCCTTCGACATTCGTGACATAGCCATTGGCAGCAGGCCCCGACTCGATGGTGATAATATGCGGAATTTTGACCGTCGCTTCTCCGGATTTGATGATGCGGATGTTCAGGTCTGCTTCCGAAGAGACTTCGAGCGTATAACGGCAAGGCTCTTTTTTTTCCGCGGGCTCGATGTCAGATTTCCGATAGCCGCAGCTACTGCACTCCATGGAGAAGACGTAGACTTTGCCGAAAAGGGGAATGTCAAGCTCTTCCTCGCGGAGAGTCAACGTCTTCTTGTTACAGAGATTGCAGGTTTCGCCCGTAAGTTCTGCCATGTATTAAAAATAAGATAGCTTTTTAAAAAGGTTATTGTTTTGGAGAGAGGCTTTTGGAGAAAACATGGGAAAAGGGAAACCATTGCAGAGAACTTTGGACGCTTTAGCAGCTGTTTCTCTGTGGAAGTACGTCAGAAAGAATTGCTGGGATGTTTCCTGTTCTCCTTTAGCTTCTTTTGATTATACCAGTTGCCGGGCCATTGCCCTCTCGGATGGCCGTTCAGTAGGCTTGTCTCATATCTACCCGATACATCCGCCGGCGCACTATCTGCAGCCGATGCTCGACGCTTTCCTGCAGGGAAATGCGCTGGCGAAACCGCAGGCCATTCTCGTCGCCGGCTATCTCCCTCACGAACTGGAAAGCTGTTGCAGCCTTTATGAAATTCCCGTCGTCGGGACGTATTACTGTGAACCGACGTACGACGGCCGTGACCGTCGCGATATCATCGTTCTGCCGGAAAGGCAGGAAGTAAGGATCTATACGGCAAATGCCGTTATTGTCCGTTCTTTTCTGGAGGAGTGTGCGTAAGATGGATCCAAGGCCACAACAACCATGCGAGGAAATGCGTAAATTATTGCAGCAACAGCCTCGCTGGCTGGAAGTTCCCTGGGGAGAATGGCAGGTCGCTTCATGGCCCCTGGCGTCGTTTGGGTACGATCCGTGCCGGGCTATTGTTCTTTCCGACGGTGATTTTGTGGGGTTATCCCATATCTTCCCGGGCGATCCTCCCCAAACGTATCTGCAGCCGATGCTTGATGAGCTTCTTAAAAACAAGCCTGCTGAAGCGCTCGAATACTGCATGCAAGCTATTCTGGTAACTGGAAATGCACCGGAGGAATTGGAAGCCTGCTGCGATCACTATGGAATACCAGTTGTTGGCAGCTTCACCATAAATACCGCTATATACGACGACGGGGCACGTGATCTCATTGTTCTGCCAGAGACGCAGGAAGTGCGCATCTATTTGCGGTCTCCGAGCGCTCAGGAATTTTGGGGGACGTATGTCGTCCGTTCTTTTCGGCGGGAGAGGTGAAGTTACCGAAGAGCAATGAACGAACTCCCGAAAAACATATAAACCTCGCTGAGGAAGTTCTGTCTTATGGCTTTACGCATGCCCGAATCCATGGACGAATGCATCTATTTTACAAATCGGTCCGTCGGCAAAGGGCAGCTCATCGCCTGGGTGTATCGCAAGACGTGCCCGAAATGCAAGAAAGTGAAGATGGGTAAGCCGGTGGAGAAAGGAAAAGTAAAAATCCGGGCGGCAGAATATGCCTGCCCTTCCTGCGGTTATAGAGAAGAAAAGACGGTGCATGAAGAATCATTGCAGATCGAAGCGCAGTTCACGTGTCCGGCCTGCGGCAAAAAAGGAGAAGCTGCGGCGCCCTATCAACGGAAAGCTTTTCAAGGGGTTCTTTCCTTTCTCGTTGTCTGCCCGTCCTGCAAGGCAACGATTCCGATCACGAAGAAGTTGAAAGTGAAGAAGGCGAAGAGTTCTGTTGGTGCTGAAGAAGAAATGTAGCGTTTATGGTTCTTTTTAGGAGGTTAATTGGTGTTAGTTTTCAACAAATACTTGGAGTGGTTTATTTTTAGTGCAACGATGCCAAATGGGAAAAAAGGATACATGTTTCATGCCCATTCCGTAGGTCACGATTTTTCAAGTCATATTGAACCCATTTTCAGAGATTTGAGAAAAGACGTAAAAGATAAAAAGAGACTCAAAATTTATTTAGTTGGTGGAGAGATTTATTATGCCTCTCCCGATGAAGACTGTGCAGATGAAATAAGAGCAGGAAGGCAAATAGTTCTTGATAAAATTGCAAGATACGGATTCCAAGACTCTATAAGAGAAGTTAACTGGTGCCCATTAGGGCACGTGCAAAGTTTAAGATTAATTCTATCCGAGGGTACCGCAGAAATCAGTGATGATGACCTTGAAGATATGATTAATGATTAGTAAATATAGCACCAAAGCAATTTCCTAGATTAGCTGCAACTCAAAATGTAACTAACAGCGCAGACCGTCCCGCAATTATTTTCTGAGCACCCAAAACAAAAATTAAAAAAAAACGACCCCCCCTAAGCAGTAATCCCTTGCCTTAACTTCCAAATCTTCTGTAAATTATG
>JAUYQE010000012.1 GCA_030695605.1 Nanobdellota archaeon | reverse complement strand
GGCCGCCCGGAAAGCCTCTGCTTCTACGAGAATATGGCTATGATAGGGCTTCCATTCATTTCGGCCTTTCAACAGTAATATGTTGCCACTATATGATAAAAACGCTAGAAAATTTTATAAATACCGCTCCAAATAAGCTGCCTATGAACTACGGCAAACCGAGTCGAAACCAACCTTGGGACCTCGGAAGAGCAGGGATCTTTATCGACAAGCAGCTAGAAGGAAAGCCCTATTTCTGTTTAGGAAAAAGCCAGAAGAATGGGCGCTATGGATTATTCAATGAACACTATGGGGTCTACGCCCTCCAAGAGAAATGCACGCTGCTGGACGGACGGGAAGACGTGGCAGTGATGGCCATCGAACGGAGAGCCCACACCGGAGCTATCTTTTCCCAGCAATTTTGTTACTCGCGGCGAGAAGAAGAGCATCTCCTGACGGCCCATGTAGAAAATCGCCAGGGTATAAACAATGGAGTGCAAGAACTCCTTGTTAGCCAGGATGCAGATCTTTCAGAACCTCTCGCGCAGTATCAGGTTATTCACGTTCCCAGCCTTGAAGAAGTCGTGAACACTCATCTAGATCGGCTTTCCGGTGCCGAAGAAAATATTACGTCGGAGATTGCCCAGCAATTCTATACACAGCTTCTTCGAGAAGTTCCTGTGCACCGCTGGAATTTTGTACGGGGGATCATTTGCTGAAGAGATTCCCTGAACAGAACTCACTCAAAATACATCCGTTTCACTCCTCTGACATTCTGCACCCGCCGCGTGACTTCCTGGAGATGCTCCAGATCCTTGGGAAAGACGACAAACGAGCATTCTGCCAGCTGGCTGTTGATCAGCTTGGCTTTGGCTTCTTTGACTTCAAATCCTGTAGTAGCGATGGTGTGCAGCAAATCGGCCAGGACCCCGCTGCGCTCCTCGACCTGCACGAAGAACGTAATCTTCTGGTTAAACGTGCTTTTCCAGTGCACCGGAATCCAGCGTTCCTGTTCTTTCAGCACGTGCCGGCAATCACTGCGATGCGCAGAGATGAGGCGGCGCTTCGTGGCCAGGCCGACAATATTTTCTCCAGGCAGTGCCTGACAGCACTTCGCCAGCACACAGAGCGCTTTGGGAAATTCCGGCGCTTCGACCAGCAGGCCCTGCTCTTCCGTTACTAACGGCTTCAAGAGATGGTAATGGAGCGCCGGCAGCTTTTCGTGCTCCTGCAATGATTTCCTTATTTTCTGCTTGGCTCTTCCGGACGTGACAATTTTCAGCCAACCCCGTCTGGGGCGCTGGCTTTTATTGGTAAGGACCTCGACGACATCGCCATTCGCCAGCTCCCATTTCAGCGGCACGAATTTCCCGTTCACTCTGCCACCGATAGCTTTGCTGCCCACGCCTTCATGGATAAAAAAAGCAAAGTCCAGGATGGTAGCTCTTTTCGGCAATTCTTTGACATCCCCTTTAGGAGTATAGCAATAGATCTTATCACCAAATACATCCACTTTCACCGTCTCGAGGAACTCTTTGACACTTCCCTCGCGCTGTAAGTCCAGCACCCCTTTCATCCAGGCGATACGCTTCTCAAAAAATTCGTCCGACTGCAATTTTTTATAGCGCCAGTGGGCAGCTAGGCCTTCCTCTGCAAACTCATCCATCTCCGGCGTTCTAATCTGGACTTCCAGCACGTTGCCGGACGGCAAGCGGAGAGCGGTATGGATGGATCGGTAGAAATTTGGCTTGGGGTTGGCCACATAATCTTTCAGCGAGCTTTCGACCGGATCAAAATTCTCGTGCAATAAGCCCAGAACCATATAGCAGCTTTTCGCATCGGGAACAATAATGCGCATGCCCAGCAGGTCCTGCTGCTTTTCCATCGGCACCTGGCGCTGCGTGGCTTTTCGGTAAATACTGTACAAATGCTTGGGCCGGCCTTTGATGCGAAGGACATTCACTTTTCCGGCACAGAGCTGCGTGATGCTGCGCAGCGCTTCCTGCACGATGGCTTCGCGCTCTTCCCGGGATGCTTCTAAGAAAGCATGAATCTTCTCATACGCTTCTGGAGAAACAATCCGAAATGCAGTGTCTTCAATTTCCGTGCGCAGTTTTTCCGCACCGAGCCGATAGGCAAGGGGTGCATAAATCTCCAAGGCTTCCAGGGCAATGCGCTGCTGCTCTTCTTGGGATAAAGCCGCGCTGGTGCGCAGGTTATCCAGCTTATTAGCCAGCTTAATGAAGATGACACGCAGGTCTGTCAGCGTCGTCAAAATGAGTTTGCGCAACGTCTCGGCTTCTTTCTGTATATTCTTGGCTTTAATCTCTTTGATCTCATCGACGCCCACCACCAGGCGCAGCACTTCCTGGCCGAACTGGTGGGCAATCTCTTCTGCAATATCGCTGCCGGTGCCATGCAGCAGGCCAGCCAGAATAATTTCCGGCGCTGCGCCGATGTCAGCCAGAATCGCAGCAACCCGGAGATTGTGATCAAAGAACGTGTCTCCGGAGAGGCGCTTCTTGGGCTCGAGAGATTTCTTGGCAAGAGCCAAGGCTTTCTCGAACTGCGACAGGTTCTGATAGCCTTTTTCCGTGCAGAGCTCTAGGAAACGCTGTTCGTTCATGAGATAGATAAGAGCGTAGAGTAGTTAAAAAGGTTGGGGAAGAAAAAGAGGGTCTACAAAAATTATTCTCGCATTGCATCCCAAATCCGCAGCAGCCGGTTATACTTCATCGTTCGTTCTCCTCTGCAGGGAGCGCCGGCTTTCAATTGCCCGCAGCCGATGCCGACGGCTAAATCCGCAATAAAGTCGTCTTCCGTTTCCCCGCTGCGATGCGAAACCATGACTTTCCAGCCGGCAGCGTACGCCAGACGGACGGCTTCCAAAGCTTCCGTGAGCGTGCCGATCTGATTCATTTTTAGCAGCAGGCAGGAACAACTCTTTTCCTGAATGGCACGAGCAATCCGCTGCGGATTCGTTACGGTGAGATCATCGCCAACCATCTGGATTCCCGTGCGCTTTCGGAGTTCTGCAAAACTTGCAAAATCCTCTTGCTCAAAGGGATCTTCAATGGAAAATAACTTGTACTTCTCAATCAGCCGCCCATAATATGTCAGAAGCTTCTCGGTAGTAATTTTTTCCGGGAGATGATAATAGCCTTCGCGGTAGAATGAGGACGCAGCACAGTCCAGCGCCAGATCGATTTTTCCGGCGTAGCCCGCTCTCTTAATCGCTTCTTTCAAAATATCTAAGGCTTCCTCTGCTTTCTTCAGTGGTGGTGCAAAGCCCCCTTCATCACCTACATTGATGGCTAGTTTTCCATAGCGCTCCTCAAGAAGGCGTTTAAGAAGGTGATACACTTCGCTGCCCATCTGTAGTGCCAAAGGAACGTTTCTGGTTCGTGGCGAGACCATAAACTCCTGAAAGATTAAATCATTGCCTGCATGCTTTCCTCCGTTAATGACATTAAAGAAGAGCCGCGGCAGAATTATATCCTGCTCTCTTCCCAGCAGGCGGCGGAGATGGCGATACAACGGAATTTTCTCGGCAGCGGCTCCCGCCCGCGCACCAGCGAGAGAAACAGCGAGAATGGCATTCGCTCCCAGGCGGCTTTTATTCTCCGTTCCATCGAGAGCCATCATGCGCTTATCGATGGCTTCCTGCTGCCGGGGATCCCTGCCGATAAGTTCTGGCGCAATTTTTGTTTCGATATTTCGCACGGCTTTCCGCACGCTTTTTCCCCCGTACCGTTTGCCGCCATCACGGAGCTCCAGCGCTTCATGTTTTCCGGTCGAAGCACCAGAGGGAACGGAAGCCCGGAAAGTGCCATTTTCTGTGGTTACTTCTGCTTCGACGGTGGGTTCTCCTCGGCTGTCGAGGATTTCACGGGCGTGGATGGAGGTTATGGATATCATAGTTTTACTCTTTTCGTATCGGAATCAACTGGTACTGAAATTTGCTTTTGTGGAGAAAAGC
>JAUYQE010000002.1 GCA_030695605.1 Nanobdellota archaeon | reverse complement strand
CAGCGACGGCAAAGATGGACTTCAAGGCTTCGGTTATTTGATTTGAGGCGGCAGCTTTCTGCGCCAAAGATCCCCTAACCAGTGCCGCCCTCATCTTGGTCACATTTTCAAGCACTCTTCGCTCATGTTTCATATATCCTTTTACCGTATTAACTAGGTTAGGAATAAGGTCATACCGCCGTTTTAACTGCACTTCAATGTGGCTCCAGGCATTATGTACTCTTATCCGGAGCCGGATGAGGCTATTATAGACATAAATCAAGAGGAGCACGAGAAACGCTACAATTCCCAAGCCGATCCAAGTACCAGATACCATGTGTAGGGATAGAACGTCCGTAACTTTTTAAGGCTTTTGGTGGTCGGCGTATACCAGAGTGAGGATGAGAAAATTCTCACCTTTTTGGTGTCCGTTTTGGTGGGGGTGACAAATAAATAATCTTTGAAGTTCTTCTCATTGATGGTAAAACTCAATAGGGTTTATCTTCGGCTTGCTAACGATGAGTATGAGCGGGTGAAAATCAACTCACGAGTAAAAGGGTTTTCCCATGTTTCGGAATATCTTCGGTCTGTAGCGCTGGAACAAGACGCATTCTTTCAAGAAAAAGTAATTCAGATTGATAGGAACGTGAAAAAAATTCTGGAATTGGTAGAGAAAATTTGAAGCTTTGGGCAACATTTAAAAACTTCGGGTTCTTCCCAGTTGTAGAAGGCTAATTACCTGAGTTCCGTTAAGGTCGGGAACTCGGAATAGACGATTCTTGTCCGGCCGGGGCATTATACTCAAATTCTATATCCCACCCCCTAAAATGGCGGTTTGGAAGGTGGGGCATTAGCCTCAAAAGCAGATGCCCCGCTTTTAGGATTAATAGCTAAAATGTTCAATAAAGTATTTAAGCAGCATACCTCATCAATCATTCACCTATGAGCAATTCATCAAAATTGCCGGATGAAAGAGGATATACTTCTAGTGACTGTGAGCCAAAGATTGAGCCCACCGAACCTCCTGAATTACAGAAGATTACGCATTATGCTGAATGGTGCGCAGCACATAGGATCCTTTATCCTCAGAACAATGAAGGATTAAGAATCCCTCCCCGCCTTATCCCAACAAGCGCCGACACGAGACCAAACCGTGAAGTCGCAGCGGATGTTCTCGAGGGTTTAATTGGCTGGGTGGAAGGTCGACTGGACGTTGCCGTTCCTCAGGTGCTTACTTATCCTTACCTGACACGACGGCGATTGCACATGATTATTGAACGTAACGGAATTCCAGAGGTAGAAAAAACGCGAGAGGAAGTCTATGATCTTCTTCTTGGCCGAGAACCGAAATATGCCCTAGCGCCGCCGACCCTGCAGGATACAGTCACGAAGATGATAGTGGATCTGAAAAAGACCGTCACCGCAATGTATGAGCTGGATTCGATTCTTGATTAAGAAGTTTTCTTCTAGCTACCACGGGAAAGAAGCTGAACTCGCACAACCTTTAAATATCCCCTTTCATTCCCCCATCCCATGGGCGAGAGTGGGGCGTTCTTAGCCATTTTCTTGGTGATGGTTCTATGATGTTCTCCCGGGCCAGACGTTCATTACGAGATTTAGTGTTCAGCGCTTCTTTAGCTGTAGGAATCGCAGGACCCGCCTGTGATGAAGAGCAGCCCATTCTTGCACAGCCAACAGCATTGCCGGGTGCAGAAGATCCTCCTCAGCAATCCTATCTGCCCGAATGCCCCTTGCCTTCCTCTGTCCTGAATGCTTTTGAGTCCGGAACACCGCTTGCCGAACCGGCGACGCTTTCCGGAGGCCTGGATTTGCCGGCAGGAACGCGGGTAGTAGGCCTGAGCAGGTATCTCCTGCATGCCTACGCGCCAGAGAATACCGCCAGCTGCCTCGATGATCGCCTCCCCCAGAGCGGCGCGACAACGCTTACTCCGGATCCCGATTGCGGCTGCTGGCCAGCAGCCTATAGCTGTTTCCTGGATCCGGAACGCGAACCGGTTCCCTCCTGGGAGCTCTTGACCGATGAATCGTTCCCAGAGTTAGAATATTGCGACGGCCAGGATAATAATTGTGATGGCGTTGTTGATGATGGCTTTGAGCCCAATAGGCCAATATACTGCCCGGAAAATCCGACTATTATTACCAATGACGATTTCAAGCCCAGCATTTGCCGTCTCGGAACGCAATATTGCATCGACGGAGCTTTCACCGAATGCCAGGATTACATCGGGCCGATGGAGAGCGATCCCTGCAATGGCCTGGATGATGATTGTGACCGCCTGATTGACGAAGACGATTATGGGCGATGCGGATACAATGACATTGGTATTTGCCAACGAGGCTATAATGAATGTAGGGAAGATGGAGAGATTATCTGTCGGGAAGCGGTATGGCCGACCGACGAGGTATGTGATGGAGACGACAATGACTGCGACGGGCAGACTAATGAGAATATCCCCGAACAGCTCTGTTACACGGGGCCCGCGGGAACATTAAATGTCGGCATCTGCCGGGCCGGGCCGCAGATCTGCGAGAACGGTGAGCTGGTCTGCTATGACACGCTACCCGAGGAAGAAGTCTGTGACGGTCTGGATAATAACTGTGATGGTGTTATCGACGAAGGCTTTGCTGCCAGCTGTGCGTCCTGCGAGCCGGGCAGCGTGACCCTCTGCCAGTTCCCCGAACGGCATGATACCGAAGGAAATCTCATTGAACAATATGACTGCGGCTACGGCCTCCGCATCTGCCTGGAAAACCGTACGTGGAGTGACTGCGAAGTTCCCAGTGACGTGATTCTGCAGGACGAGTGGGATTTCCTGCTCTGTAACCTCTATGATGATGATTGCGATGATGCGGTTGATGGAACTATTGACGAAAGCGGCACGTTTACACCGCTCAGCAGAGAGTGTTATAATGGGCCTCCGGGAACCGAAGGCGTCGGCATCTGCCAGGCCGGACAGCAGGTCTGTTCTTCGGGAACCTGGACGCCGTCGTACTGCGATGAAGTGCTGCCGGATGGAAATGATTACTGCGGCGATGGCCTGGATAATAATTGCGATGGGGTTATCGATGATTACGAGAGAAGATATGGAAAATTAGACATCGTCATCCCCATCGATACCAGTGGTTCCATGTCGACGTATATCGAGGCAGTCACTGATGCTTTACGGCAATTTCTGCCCACCATCGGAGGGGAAGACCACCGTTTCTCTATTCTTCTTTTTGGGCATATGCATGAGATTCCCGGCTATGGGCAAGGTGCAGCAGAGATGTACCTGCCGTTGAGCAGCCTGGAAGACACGATAGCTGCTTTAGATGAGTTGGTGAGTTGGGGTGGGCATCTCGAGCCGAGCGCTGATGTGACCTACCTGCTGACGGATCCGAGCGATCCACTGGACATCAACTGGAGGCCTGATGCCACGCCAGCGATAATATTGTTAGGGGACGAAGAGCCGCAGACGAATGTGGATCCGTTAGATGGAGCCCGACCAGATGCGCCGCTCCTTCCGTATAGCAATCTGGAAGAAGCACGCAATGCCTGTGCTGCCAATATTTATCCCTGCCAGTTGCCCGGCTGCAATTCAGCAACCAATGAATATTGGGTTGATGGCGATCCCGTACTTGTCTATTTTTATGTGAGCACGCCATATCAAGCATTTTGGGAACCGCTGGGCGAAACCTACAACATCCAAGATTTGGTACGCACCGGAACACTTTCCCCGAATATGGCCATCGCCCAGGAATTGCTGTGCACGGAAGCAGATCCAGAAGAAGGAGAATAAGAAAAAAGCATTTTGATAATTCTCAACAATTTTACCCATTAAGATTTATATATTCCAACATACTTTTTCCAGAAACTTGCTGACATTGGGGTGATAGGGATGCCCATCGATGTTGAAAACACTCCAAAGACGGCTTTTGCCTCTGGCTCTCGCAGCCCTGCCGACGGCGTATTCGTGCAGCGAGCCTGCTGAAGAAATCGTTTCTGCTCCTGAACAACAAGCCGAACCCTCTTTGTTCGCCTGCCCTTTTCCTGAGGAAGCATATTCTTCTTTCCTGAATCAAGAGCCTCTTTCTGCTGATGTTTCCCTCTCTGAAGATTTTGCTCTCCAGGCAGGCACGCGGGTTGTTGGCTTACGCCCCCCTTTTCTCTACATGTACGGGCCAGGAAATGAGGCGTCCTGCCTGAGCGAAAATGGCAGAGGTGCAGAGACCCATTTGCCGATAACCAGCGAATGTGCCTGCTGGCCGATGCTGCTCAGCTGTGAGGAACAAGCCGGTCAAGAGCAGGGCATCTGGCAGCTGCTCAACCAAGAAGCCTTTCCTGGAGCAGAAGAATGCAATGGGTTAGATGATAATTGCAATGTGCGTATTGATGACGGCTTTTCTCCGAATCGCCCCATTGCCTGTCCGGAAGAGACGTTCATCATCTATGATGACGAGTTCAAGCCCAGCGCCTGCCATCTGGGCGAGCAGTTTTGCCGTGATGGTGCTTTAACAGCGTGCGAACACTACATCGCACCACTCGAAGAAGAGATCTGCGATTTCGTCGATAATGATTGCGATGGCTGGGTTGATGAAGAAGACTATCCCGACTACTGGGGCACTTGCAGCTTTAGCGATGAAGCAGTGGGCATATGCCAGCCAGGGCAGTACATTTGTGAAGATGGTGATTTGCAGTGCGAGGATGCCATTTTTCCCCGAGAAGAAGTATGCAACAATCTTGATGACAATTGTAATGGCGAAGTTGATGAAAATGTATCCGATGAATGGTGCTACACCGGACCGGAAGGCACTGTGTACGTGGGCGTATGCCGGCCGGGAACAGCAGTGTGCCAAGACGGCACTTGGCAGTGCTTTGACCAGCATCCGGAATCCGAAGAATGTGACGGCCTGGATAATGATTGCAATGGCATGATTGACGAAGGGCTGGAAAACTGCCTGGCTTGTGTGCCCGGAGAAATAAGCGAATGCCGGAATCCGGAGGTCACTAATCCAACAGGAGAAATGACCGTTTCTGCCTGCGGCTATGGCTTGCGGCAATGCCGTGACGATGGAACATGGGGGCCATGTCGAGGCGGCCCGGACTTTGAAAACCCCACCTGGGTGTTTCACCGGAGTGAAGAATGCAACGGCTACGACGATGATTGTTCCGAAGGCATTGATACAACCATCGAAGAAGGCCCGCTGCACCGATCCTGCTATGACGGGCCGGCGGGAACGGCGGACATTGGCAGGTGTGCTTCCGGTACGCAGTTTTGTGAGAATGGCGACTGGACAACGACGTGCGAAGGGCAGGTGCTACCCCGGCGGTTTGACCTCTGCGATGATGGGCTGGACAATAATTGTGATGGGGTGATAGATAATTATGAAACGCTCTACGAGAAAGTGGATGTGGTTTTAGCGATAGACCGCAGCATGTCCATGATGGATGTCATTGCTGCAGTGCGCTCGGCATTAGAAAGCTACTTGCCCACACTCCAAGGCGACGATCAGCGTTTTGCCGTCATTACTTTTGGAAGCGTCCATAATCACGAAGTATATGGCGTTGGCTATCCCGCTTTAGTCCGTCAATTAACCTCCCTGGAGAATGTTATTTCCTATCTGGAATCCCTCGACGTCAGCTATGGCGGCGGCCGCGTGGAACCAAACATGGACGTCATTTATCTGGTGAGCAAGCCCGGAAGCGAACTGGCAAATCGAAGCGGGTCCTTTCGATTAGCCTGGCGGGCTGATGCTGCCCCTTACCTGATGCTGTTCACCGATGAGGGTGCGCAGACCAATGGAGGGGAATTCGAGATTTATCCGTATCGGAATGTGACGGGAGCGTTGGGTGTCTGCCGGTCGCAGATATATCCCTGCGAGCTGCCTGGCTGCAATCCATCCATCGACGAGGCTACGGGCGAACACATTATCACCAATGCCTACTGGACGTATGGTGATCGGTTTGAGATGGACCTCTTTGTCGCCGATCCCGAGTCGCTTCTGTGGCAGCAGCTGGCTCCGGGAAGGGTACACGACATCGCTGGCATTGTAGACAACGGGTTAACGGGCGTCGAGGTTATGGATGCCCTGCGGTGTGCAGGAAGAGAGGAAGAGTAGAAAAAATTATTCTTTTCTGAATAAGCTATCGCCGGTTCTCGTCGCTGAGAGCCGATGTTAAAAAAGCACCTCGAAAGCTTTCGCCAAAAATCCCCTAAGACACCCTTCCCACAAAATACTCTTCGCATGTTCTCCGAATGTCACGAAGCTTAATTGCTGAACACAGCGCTTTATTATTGCTTGCTTTCGCAACTTTCAGGCGGCAGGCATCCCGATTAACCGGATGGCCCAGTTCACCACAAAGAGCAATGTCTTTCGTATGTATGGCAATAGTATAAATGCAGCTTCCCCGCTCCTCTTCGTCAAGCTCTGCGCAGAGTTGGACATTGTTTGTCGCCAGAGCAATCTCCTTAAAGCACTCTTTCTGCTGCCCATCATTGATGATAAAATGGCAGTATTGTGCTTCGTTATTCTTGGTCCCAATCTGCAGGTTACAGTTATCTGCCCAGTAGGGATCAGCAATAGTATTGCAGAGGGATGCATCATTCTTCTGCACCGCAATTTCTTCCACGCAGAAGCCCTGCGTTTTTTTGTCTGTAATCAGGCTGCAAATGGCTAAGTCGTTCTTCGCTTTCGCTAACTCCGCAATACAGCTTTCTCTTACCGGTGAGTCGCTCATCTTGCTGCATTTTTTGGCATCAAAATAGCACTGATCTTCCGCTGTGCCTTTTAGTGCACTACAAGGATTATCCGCAACGCTGCTGCCGGTAAGGGAAAATCCCCCCTGGAGAAAAGAATAGGCGATAAACACCAGTACCGCTCCAGCGATAAGGCCCGAAAGTAATTTCATATGGTCCTGAGGAGAAAAACTGCTTTTATTCATTGTGGAAGTGGGATGGATAGGTGGGGAAATAGAGGTTTGGTTTGGTGGCTTGGAGTGGTTTTTTATTCTACTCTTACCCACAGCTTTAGATTACTATTTAGTAGAAACATTTATAAAAACGCCAATGTGCTGAGAAAGCACCATGAAAACTGATACCACACCTCCTTTTCCCGTTCCCTTCAAAGAGCTCCGCACGCTTGAGCAGCTATTGCAACAAGCAAGTGAAGCAGCAAGTAAAGCGCCGACAATGCGAGAGACGATCACGGTTCTGCAGCAATTACGAGCAACAGTTTGGGAAATAATGCCAGAAGAAGTTCAGCCTCATCTTCCCCCTCTTCAGCTTTTTAATATCAATACTATCGCCCACAAGCTGGTTGGAGAAATCCGCGATACCTACGTTCCCCGCAGAACGCTGGACGTGCTGATGCACATCAAGCTCAATGAGTCTCGCCATGATTGTCCGGAACTTGACACCCTTATTCCGTATCAAAGTGCTGCGGAACAAGCAGCCTTCAAAGAGCAGTGTGCCCGGGCATTCTACGGAAAGCCGTTGGAAGACTGCTTTATGCAGCTGCAAAAAAGCGGTTTCCAGTCGGCGCTGCTGTCGGAATATGAAAATGCCAAGCTCTCTTTTAAACAAGAGACCAGCCTCAACGGAGAAGAAGAGCGCCACTATGATCGGGCATTCTATCTGCCGCTCCTGCAGAGCTTTCTGCATGCGGTGGAACACGGCACGTTGGGAAATAAAGAGAGGAAAGCCGTTCCCACAACTTTAGAAGAAGTGAGAACTCTCACCAAACTCGCCGATGAGCTGCAGTATCGCTTTCTGGAAAGCTATGGGCGGCCGGCATTGTTTCCCGTCCGGAACAGCCGGGGCCTGATCGAAGAGAGAACCGCCGACGAATATATTCCGCTGCTCTTGCTGCGCTGCCTGGAGAAGAGGAAAGATGAGAGCGTTTCTGCTGAAGAGCTAATACAATACAAACAGCAGCTCCTGCCTGCCGTTCAAGAGCGGCTGTATTGGCGGGCGTTGGAAGCAGCGAATTTCGGGAATGAAAAGCTCTTCATGCTGTGGAGCACCGCTTTCTTGCGCTGGAGCAGAGAGCAGGCATTGCAAAGAGGCGATGAAACGCCGGAAGAAGAAATAAACGAACTCCGGAAAATGTATTTTAGTGAACCGACTGCCAGCAAAAAACAAGCAGCAAAGAGCTACCCCAGTATACAGGAAAGTAATGTTTATAAATTAAGATAGCTTTTTCTTCATTATGGTTATCCTTCTTGACCAAGACAATCTTCCCGGCGACATCTATGCCGTTATCTTTCCGACTGAACAGCAGCGCATCGTCGCCAAAATGCTGATCGATTATCTCTTTGCCAATGGCAGCGAAATTGGCAAAACGGAGATGGGTCTGTTTGCGAATCAATTACACGAAGGCAAAGCCATCGTTCAGGAAAAAGGCACTTCTCCTCTGGATAGAGAAGTCCGCCTATCGTACAACAAGCGGCAATTCTATGACCGCATTCTCACGCCTCTGCGGGGCATGGGCCTGATTGATTACGATTTGTATAAGAAGACTTATCGTATTTCTGAAAAATTTAATAAATTAATGATCCGTGTTGGGCTGCTGTGGCTACGGGAGTTGGAGAAAAGAAAGAAGTGAAAACACAGAGTTCTTTCTTCATTGAATCATTCTTCTTTCCCCGTCTGAAACGCCAGAATGTCTTCCATGCGCAGTTTCTCTCCCCTCTTTAACTTCCCTTCGACTGCTTCCCGCATCTTGGCGAGCTGCTCTTCCTCCAAAGCCCGTGATTTCTGCCGCCGTAAAGCGGTACTTTTCTCAAAGAGGCGCTCCAAAGCCCAAAGATCCTGGAAAGCAGCGTTTAATTTTTTCCGCTCTTCATGATACTGCACTTTCAACGCAAGATGCTTTTCTGCAACGCTCTGCTCTTCTTCCCGCAGCTTTTTTAGCTCCTGCAAGGTGGCCAGCATGCGCTGATGCTTTTCCTGCGACTGGCGCGCTTTTTCCTGTACTTGCCAGTGAAAATCCTGCGCTTCCCGGCGCTTTCCTGCAAAGTCTGCAGCGACGGTATTTCTCCGCTGCTCTGCGAGGGAAAGCTTCTGCACCTGGCGCAGCTTGCCCTTCAGCTCTTTGGTTTTTTTTGTCAGCAACAATTCCTGAGAAAAAGGCATAACTTCAGTTTCTATTTTCTTCTCGAGGGCAGCAAGATATTCAGCAAGGCGTGCCGGATTATTTTCTAGGGAAAGGTCTTCTCGCAGCTTTTTCCACTGCTGTTCCACTTCCTCTTTTTCCAAGCTTTTCTCCTGGACACGCACCTGCACTTTTTCCCGCTCTGCTTTTAGGGATTTTACGTCGTCCGTAAGCACATTCCGTTCCTGGCGGAGCGTCGTAATAAGAACGGCCCGCGTTTTAAGCTGCTCTCGCAGCGCCGCTAAGGACTCATATACTTTTTCTTTTTCAGCATGCCGGGCAGCTAGCGCTTCGTGGAACTGCTGAACTTCACGCTTTTTCTGCAGAAAATCTTCCCACGGCTGCCGCTGATTGCTTTCCATTGGTCTGTAGATATCGTCTGCTCTTTATGTATTTTCTGTTTTGGCTTGATATTCTCAAAAAAAGAGGAAAAAAATAAAAGAGAAAAAGAAAAAAGAAAGAAAAAAAGCGTTCAGCCAAACAGGGCACCCAGGCCCGCAGCTGCCGCTTCCTCTGCTTTCTTCTCTTCTTCCTTGTCTTTCTTCTCTTCTTTCTTGGCTTCCGGTGCAGGCCCGGCAGCAGGCGCAGCGGCTACGGCAACGGGCGCAGCGACGGCAGCTTTCTTGATAGCCTCGTCAATATTTACCCCGTCCAAAGCGGCAATGAGCGCTTTGACGCGCGCTTCATCAACGGTCACTTTCGCAGCCGTCAAGACGGCTTTCACGGTACTTTCTGTCACTTCTTTTCCTGCTTTATGAAGCAACAGTGCGGCATAAACATATTCCATGGTTCATCCCTCCATTCTTGATTTTTTTAAATTTTTTGAGTAGGATTTTTTGGTTCTTGGTAAGTTTTTCTTGGTGTATTGTTTCTCTTATTTCTTTTTCTTACCGTAACGTTCCTCTCTTTTTCAGCTCCTCGTACAGCTGCTCGGCTTCCTGAATGCTGGCATCCCGAGGATTGTACTTCTGCTCCTCAGCAGCTTTCTGCAGCTCGGCAGCCACCAGCTGGGCGGCACTGGGCTGCTCAGGAGATTTTTTGTTTTTCTTGCCGGCAGATGCTGTTTTGGCACTACCCTCATCAAATCTCTCTTTGACCGCTTGCACCATCGCTGCGGCAGTCGGCAGTTCTTCGGGAGCAGGCTGCGCGGGAGGCATCGGAGGAAGCTGCTTGGCAGCAGGTTTCACTTCTGGTACACTTTCTGTTTCTCTGACGCTTTTGTTTATTCTTTCCTTAGGTTCTGACTGCTCCGGGCTCTCCGGTGCAGACGCTTTTTTTGTTTCGGAAGGAGTTTTCTTTTCCGGCAAAGGCCCCATCGTTTCTAACAAAGCCCGAGCTTGCCGCTCGCCTTTTTCAATAAGTTCTGCAGCAGTAAGATCTGTCATAATTTCCTGCTCCAGCGCCAAGGCTTTGGCATCCCGGAACGCTTTCTGGAACAGCATCTCGATAGTCTCAGCTGCGGGGAAAGCTGCTTCCAGAGCCAGGTTCATGGCCCACTGGGCTGCCTGGATGAGGTTGTTCTCATATTCTTTCTCGTCGATATGGAGCTGTTTGCCCGCAAAGATCACCCCGTTTTCCCAGACGCCGATGAGGTCCAAGCCGATTTCCATGGGCTGGATATCTAAGCGCTTGAGGGTTTCCGCAACTTTCAGTGAGATCTCCTGCCCTTCGTGGACGATAATCGTGTCTTGAATGACGGCGAGCTTGCCGTTTTCCACTTTCGTTTTGATGCCCACGGCAGCCAGCTCGGAGATGATAGGGCCAGGAGCAAAATTCGTCGGGCCTGCTTTTACCGAAATGTCCCGCGGCGCTTTCTGCCCAGGCTTCGCCGGCGCTTTGGACTTGTTTTTTTGGATGGTCTTATAGAGAGTAAAAGGATTCGCTCTGGCGAAGAGCAAAGCCGGAAGGCCGCTCATCCTGCTCACTAGCTGGTCGATATGCTCTTTGCCGGACTGCTGGAGCGCTAAGGATAGAAGATTTTTCCGCGCCATGCGAATGGAAACACCGCTCTTCATGAGCATCTGGCGCATGCGCTGCAATTGCTGCGCAGGAAGGTTTTCTAAATTAACGAGGCCGACGACTGGATGCTCTTTTACCTGCTGCAAAAGTTCCTGAACCAGCTGCTGCTTTTTTTCGCTTACCATTTTTTTGTCTTGTTTTTCTTGTTAGGAAGCCGTTCAGTGTCTTGGCAGAGCTTCTCGTCGTTATGGTTCATTATGCCCCGATACGCACCGGCTTGCCCATCGTGAGCTTCAGTGCCACATTCCGAATGTTCTGCGTTTCGTTCGGCAACTGCCGAGCCAAAGCGTGATGAACGGCCAGGATGTTTTCAATAATTTCTTCATCGGGCTGATTTTCTTTCCCCACGCTGCATTGCATATTCATGCTTTTCTTGGCGCTCAGCCGCACGGTTTTGTTCAGCCGCTCCCGCAAAGGGGCAAGGTTAGCGGTGGGGGGAACGACGCCCCCGAGCTTGGGATTCGGCATCTTTCCCCGAGTGCCGAGCACTTTACCAAAGCTCGCTGCCACTTTGGGCATGAGCGTGGACTGGGCCAGGAAATAATCATACGTCTCGGCAAGCTGCTTCTGCTTTTTCTTGTCTGCATACTTGGAAAATTCACTTTCTTTGATGGCTAGATCACAATGCTTCTGGGCTTGTTCTGCGAGCTGCTGATCCACAAAAGCAGCAACTTTGACCGCTTTGCCGCGGCTTTTCGGCAGGGTCACAAACAAATCGATGGGATTTTGGGCAATAAGAAGGTTTCGCAGATTGAAAATCAGGTCATACGTCTGGACAAACTTCCGCTTGGGCTGCTGTTTCAGCTCGTCCAGCGCTTTTTGAATGTCTGCTTTTTCCATAGGGACCTCCTACCAGAAGGGTAGTGCGAACGGTTGGTGCTTTGGAGGGGGGTTTATTTATAAAGATTCTGGTGGGGAAAATGGTATCCCAAGAGAAGTA
>JAUYQE010000125.1 GCA_030695605.1 Nanobdellota archaeon | reverse complement strand
CAGCGCATCATAAACTCCCTGGATCCCTCCTGCTAGGATATGGTGATTAAAGAAATCTCGAAATTGGGCAAAGTTTTCCAAAGGCCAAGGCTTTCCATTTTGTTCTGCCCAGTGCTGCAACCACGCTTCCTGCCTTTCTATAGACTGCACCAGCGTCCCGTCCACATCAAAAATGATAGCTTGCAGCAATTGTTCCTCCGGAAAATGCTGCTAGTGCACAGAAGAAATAATTAAATATTCCCCTGCTTTAAAATAGAGATTATGGATCTTTCCTCGTTCATCAGCCTTTTTGTTACGCTCATCCTTACCCTCTTCTTTGGCAAGATTTTATCCGTGGCGGGAAGAGTGCTCTTCTATACGCTCATTTTTTTCTTTTTACTGGTGCTGGTCTTCGGCTTTTCCTATTCGGAGGTCGTGGGCTGGATCACCAAAGTGCTGTTCTGGGTGCTGTAAGATGAAGATTTTGGTTGATATGGATGGCGTTCTGGCGGATTTTGAACGGGGATTTCTGGAGAAGTACAGAAAACAATATCCCGATAAGCCGTATGTGCCTTTAGAGGAAAGAAGGACTTTTCAGGATTGGAGATCGGTTTTGGGTTTCTGAGTTGTATTGCTCACAAATCTTATAAATCCTTTCTCAGCTTTCTTTTCCATGCCTTTCACAACTTTTTCAACAAAGCTCCTTACGAAAGAGCTCTTAACCAACGACGTCCTGCAGCTCTCGTTCTCCGCTCCCACAACTTTAACTTTCGCTGCCGGCCAGTATCTGATGCTCCTCGTCGAGCGCAACGGCGAAAAGAAATGGAAACCTTATTCCCTCCTTAATCCGCCCTCCCAGCAAGGGAAGCTGGACCTCTGCGTCAAGCTCGTTCCCGGGGGCTTGGCTTCCGAAGCGTTTCAAGAAGCCCCGCTGGGACAGGAGTTTCAAGCCAGAGCCCCTTTCGGCCATTTTACCTTTGCTGAAGAGAGCCCAAACCCCGAGCATTGGTTCCTCTGTGCAGGCACGGGAGTAACGCCTTTTTATAGCATGATTCTGGAATACGTGAAAAAATATCCGCAGAAGAAATTTGTCCTCCTCTTCAGCGTCCGGCAGAAAAAAGACCTGTTTTTCTTTGATGCTTTCAAGCAGCTGGAAAAGCAGCACTCCAATTTTATGTACATTCCGACGCTCACCCAGGAAAAATGGGCTGGAGAGATGGGAAGGGTGCAAACCCTGCTTCCGAAAGACCTAAAAAACAAAACTTTTTATATCTGTGGGGTTAAGGAATTCGTCTTGGATGTCAAAGACTTTTTGCTGGAGCACGGGATAGCGAAAGACGATCTGAAAATGGAACGCTACACGTAACGGCAAATCAGAGAATAAAACGATCAACAGTAAAATGAGGTGGCCATCATGAAGATAACGCTTCACGCAAATCTGGATGAAACGCAAGAATTTCTCGCTTTAGGCGTATTTGAGGATGATAAAGAGGTCTATGGGGGGTATAATAAAGACCTTGCCAAAGATCTGGAAGAAGCCCTGAAAAAAAAGCTCTTCTCCCGGGAGTTTGGAGAGCAATATAGCACCAAAATAAGCTCTCTGCCATTTCGCCGGATTCTCATTCTCGGCTTGGGGAAAAAAGAAGAGATGTCCCTCGAGCGCCTGCGCCGTTCCCTGGGGAAAATAGTTCGCCAAGTGAGCGCTGTAAAGCTGCAAAAAGTTGCCACGAACCTCCCGGCATTAGCAGCTTCAGCCCGCCATCTTTCTGAAGAGGCTATCAGCCAAGCCACGGCGGAAGGGCTGCTGTTAGCGGATTACAATTTCAGTAAATATCTCGCCAAAGAGCGGCAGGAAAAGAGGCTTCCTCTGGAGAGTGTGAGCATCCAATGGAAAGCTTCAGCGGTATTTGAAAAAGGCCTGAAAACCGGCCGCATTATTGCGGAGGCTGCCAACTTTGTCCGCGACTTAGTCAATGAGCCAGCGAATGTCATAAACTCTGTCTATATGGAGCACGTCGCGCAGAGCATTGCTAAAACTTCGCCGAAGATAACGGTCAAAGTGCTGAATAAGCCGGATCTGGAGCGGCTGGGCCTGTGCGCTTTGCTGGGAGTCAATGCGGGCAGCGCTAATCCGCCGAAGCTGGTTTTCCTCGAATACAACGGAGCGGGTGCCAACGCCAAGTACACGGCGCTTATTGGCAAAGGCATTACGTTTGACAGTGGCGGCTACAACCTGAAGCCGACGAACTACATTGAAGATATGAAAATTGACATGGCGGGGGCGGCTGCCGTTCTCGGAACGATTAAAGTTGCCGCACAGCTCGGCGTGAAGAAAAATCTCGTGGGCGTGATGGCGCTCTGTGAAAACATGGTTTCCGCTACTGCGCAACGGCCCGGCGATATTGTTAAAGCGTATAATGGCAAGACTATCGAAATTGGCAACACGGATGCCGAAGGCCGCTTAGTGCTCGCGGATGCTTTGGCGTACACCGAAGAGAAATATAAGCCGGAAGTCATGATTGATTTGGCGACGTTGACGGGCGCGTGCATTGTGGCCCTGGGCTATTATGCAGCTGGCGCGATAGGAAATGATGAGAACCTCTTAGCCTCGCTCAAAGAAGCGGGGATGCAGAGCGGCGATCGGGTGTGGCCGCTGCCTTTCTTCGACGAGTATCAGGACTGGATGGACGGCACGATTACGGACTTGAACAACAACTCTTTGAAAGCCAAAGGCCGGGAAGCTGGTGCGATAACCGCTGCGGTGTTCTTGGGCAAGTTCGTTGCCAAAGCCAAATGGGTGCATCTGGACATTGCTGGCTCGGCCTACTGGACTATTGACAACGATTATTTGCAGAAAGGGGCGACGGGTTCCGGCGTGCGGGTGCTGAGTTATTGGCTGCTACGGTGAAAAAATTCCGGAGCGCTCTCTCATTGATACCTCCTAAATTAAAAAAAGGCGATGAAATAAGAGTAATCTCACCAGCCAGAAGTTTGGCAATTATATCAAAAGAAACGAGGGAAATTGCAGTAAGAAAGCTTAAAGAACTTGGTTTAAAAGTAACTTTTTCTAAGCACGTTGAAGAAAAAGATGAGTTTGATTCTTCTTCAATAAAATCTCGCTTAGAAGACATTCATACCGCTTTTTCAGATAAAAAAGTTAAAGCCATTTTGACCGCCATAGGCGGGTTCAATTCAAATCAGCTATTACAATATCTGGACTATGGGCTGATAAAATCAAATCAAAAAATTCTTTGTGGATATTCAGATATAACTGCTTTACAAAATGCTATTTACAGAAAAACGGGATTAGTAACGTACTCTGGACCTCACTTTTCAACATTTGGGATGGTTAAATGGCTTGATTATACTATTGAATATTTCAAAAGATGTTTAATGGAAAAGACTCCCTTCGAAATAAGGCTTTCAAAAGAATGGAGTGATGATGCCTGGTATGCTGATCAAGAGCAGCGCCACTTTATTAAAAATAAAGGTTTTAGCGTTGTAAATCAAGGAGAAGCGGAAGGCATAATAATCGGCGGAAATCTTTGCACATTCAATCTCCTCCAAGGAACAGAGTTTATGCCTCGTTTAAAAAACTCTATTCTATTTGTTGAGGACGATGAGGAAACAAAACCGCCTCATTTTGACCGAGATATCCAATCACTAATCCATTTGCCAGATTTTAATGGCGTAAAGGGGATTGTTATCGGGCGCTTTCAAAAATTTTCGGAGATAACAGAAAACCTTCTGATTAAAATAATTAAAACAAAAAAAGACCTGGAGAATATTCCGATCGTTGCTGGTGTTGATTTTGGCCATACTACTCCATGCGTTACTTTTCCTATCGGAGGCAGAGCTAGACTCCTTGCTGAGAATGATAGAGTGCAATTGAGGATACTAGAACATTAACTTCTCCTTCTTCCGGTACACACTTTTTTAAATAATCCCTATTTCTGCTTCTTCTCATGGAATCCCTCATCATCCTCGGCACCGGCATTGCCGGCTGTACGGCTGCTATCTACGCCGCCCGGGCGAATCTTTCTCCGTTAGTAATCTCTGGCCCGGAAGAGGGCGGTCAGCTCACCTTAACGACGGGCGTGGAAAACTTTCCGGGATTTCCCGAAGGCGTGCAAGGCCCCGAACTGGTGCAGCTGGCCAGAAAACAGGCGGAACGCTTTGGCGCAAGATTTCTAACGGACGTCGCTACACAGTTTGAGAAAATTTCCGGCGGTTTTGAACTATCTTTTTCCAGCGATCAGAAAATGCAGACGAAAGCGCTCATCATTGCGACGGGAGCTTCCGCCCGCTGGCTGGGTGTTCCCGGAGAAGAGCAGTATAAAGGGCGCGGGGTTACCTCTTGTGCCATTTGTGATGGGTTCTTTTTCCGCGGCAAAGAA
>JAUYQE010000123.1 GCA_030695605.1 Nanobdellota archaeon | reverse complement strand
CAGTTACCTTGTCGGAGCATACCCTGCTAAAATATCTCTCCTCCCTGGAAAAGCGGGGGATAGTGCATTCTCGGAAAGAGGGAAATTTAAAGATATATGAGATTAGCCTAAACAGTGCTTTCGTGAAAGTGTTTTTCTCATATTTTGATCTAGAGCGATTGCACCGGTTAGAATACAAACGGGGAACTGCAATACAGGTGTTTGTTGAAAAGATAAAAAATATTAAGATCCCTTATTTTACCCTCCTATTTGGCTCGACTGCTAAAGAGAATTATACGGCCAAAAGCGATATTGATCTCATTGTGGTGTATGGAGCGGGAGAAAAAGGGGCTACAAAAGGAATAGATTCTCTGAAAAAACAGATCTTGGCTGAAACGGGGTTGAGACTAAATTCTATTGTCATGAGATTAGATGAATTTTTAAAAGAAAGAGAAAATAAGCAAAATTATGCGCTGCAGGATGCCCTCAGTTATGGGTATCCAGTCTTTGGGAATCAGCTTTACTACGAGATCATGTTCCAATGAAACAGAAATGGGAGTTGTGGATAGAGAAGAGAAATCTTCTAGAAAAAGATTTTAAGAATTATCTGAAAAGAGAAACCATTCGGGAGCGAGCAACCGAGATAGAAGTGGAAGGCCACCTGCATAAAGCCAAGAGAAATTTACGGTTTTCTAGGGGTGTTCTTGATGACCTGAAAGACTTCTACGAGTGGTCCATTGTCGGTTACTATTATGCGGTCTATCAAGCTGCCTTGGCATTATGTGCATTGAAAGGATACAAGACCAAAAGCCATATAGCAACGATTTCTATCCTCATAAAGTTCTTTTACCCACAGCATATTTCTGAAGAAGACCTAAAAACGATAGCAAAAACAATTATGGCAGAAGAAGATATTCGAGAATTTGTCGAGTTGAAAAATTATCGGGAAGATGCTACCTATTCGATTTCTATCGACTATGAACACGGTTTAGCAGAAAAACTCGGAGAAAAAGCAATTGAGTTTGTGAATAAAGTGGAAAGGATCATCAGAAAAAGATAAAAAAATATTTGTCTTTCAAGAAAAATAACTCCCCAGCCCTTTCTGCACCACCATTTTCCCGTGCTCTTTCAAAGATTTTAGCCGCTGCTCTACCCGTTCAGCAGCAAAGCCGTACTCGTCTATCAACAGCGTCCGCAGCTTCTTCTCGTCCGGAGCATGCCATTCGAGTGTATAATCGTCCGTAACAGGGATGGTCTGAATCGTCTGCAATAACTCTTTCCAGGGCAGCTCCGGATACTGCTCCAGCCAGTTGACTTTCTTAAACAGAGCCTCGAAATCGCTCTCGTACTCGTGCAGCAGCTTCAACGCCGTCTTCGGACCGATGCCTTTGATGCCGCCAGGGTTATAGTCCGTGCCGATAAGCATCGCCAGTATTTGCAGCTGCTCCAGATTCAGCTGCACCTGCTTCAGCACCTCGTCCAGCAGAATCAGCTCGGGCTTGATGGTTTGATACCCCAGCGTTCCCGCTTTCTTCCGCTTTCCCGCCACCGAAAGATTGCGCACTAAGCGCGGGCAGCCAAAGATGAGATTATCATAATCCTGGCTCACCGAAGCAAAAGCATTGCCGCGTTTCACGATATGGGTAGCCTGCGCTTCCCCTTCTGAGGGTGCTTGGATAATCGGAAGGCCGAGAGCAGCCAGAACAGTCTTGGCATCGGCAACCATCTCTTTTGTCAGCACCGCCGTCCGGGAAGCAAATTTCCGCATCTCGCCCGGAACGCCCGCTTTTTCTGCTTCTTTAAATCTCTTTACAGCTTCGGCTTTCGCCGCACTGCGCTTTTCCCAGGTCTTTTGCTTAATCGCCGGCGGCTTGCCGTCAAACACAAATGCCAGCCGTAAGCCTTCTTCCAGCAAGGTCGTCGTCCGGTAAAAAAGACCGATGAGGTGTGATGTGACTCTGCCTTTACTATCCGTAAACACCGCACCGTCCGGAGAGCGGATAGTCGTCAGATACTGGTAGAGATTGTTATACGCATCAACGACCAGAATCTTTCCTTTCAGATCAGTAAAGGAAATTTCTTTTTTGACCACCAAATCGCGAAATTGTAAGCCCATGGCAAAATCTCCTCGGAAAATCAGCTTATTCTCCTCACGACCACATTCTGCAGCTCGTGCGAAGCCACGAGATCCTGCGCTTTCTTGCTGAGCTCATCCGAATAGACAAAAAGCAGCGGCAGTTTCTGGAGTTGTGCTTCCACGTACGCAGCAGAAATATCTTTTTCATCACAGCGCTTCTTTCTTCGCACTTTGCAGAAGTACGTTACTTCTCCGACGGGCGAAGGCACTTTGACGAGCAAATCCATCTCCGCATCTTTCCGCACGGTTTCTTTGCTCTCGATGGAGATCTGCAGGGATTGCAGAAAATCGTCCAACGCCCGGGATAAGCCGCTTTCAGGAACAGCTGTTTCACTTTTCTTCCGGGAAATATTTTGCTTGAGCTTTGCGAAGAAAGGCTTCCTCTCAGCGGTATCCGGCTTATTTTGGAGAGGCTCTCCGGCGGGAATAGCTTCCGTGGCACTTGGCAGCGTCTGCTGGGTTGGGGTCGACGCCTTGTCGTGCATCGATGCGTGATGCGTTCTCTTGACCCGGGGCACTATTTCAGAGGCAACTGATGAGGAAAGAGCATGCAAAGGAGATGAAGAAGAAGAAAACGAGCGTTCCGCTGCTGCTTCCGGCGTACTCGGGACCACTTTTTGCTGAACTGCAGCTGTTTCCAAAAGAACAGGCGGCTGCTCTGGTTGAGAAGATTGCGGGGCAAGCTCTTGCGGCTTCTCGGGAAAATACACTTTGAGAAGTTCCTGCATCTCCGCATCCGCAGCCAGATGCCATTTCCAGAACAATTCTTTCTCGCCCTGCACCGTCACCTGTAACGGAACGGCAAAATCCTTTAACGAACGCAGCGCTACCCGCGGCAGCAACTCCAGATCTTTCTCTCGCAGCAGCTTCTTCTTCTGGAGAACCTCGAGGACTTCCAAATCCTTGGGATTCATATTGCCCGCAGCAAAAGCTACCAGCTTCTCTTCCTGCCCCGGCAGGTAATAGAGCGGAGACCCGCCTACTTTCAGCGAAGAAACGCGCACTTTCCGCTGGGAGACCAGATCCGCCAAATGAGCGGACGCTAGCAAAGTATCAGTCTGCAGATTCTTGGCAACTTTCCCTGGGAGCGTCGGCCCGCTGAAGCGGAGAAACTGGAGAATTTTGTCCTGATCAGTCATGCCCACAGTCATAACGCAACCAGAAGAAAACAGCTTTAAATAATTTTTGAGGGTGCAGTACCATTCAGGAAGACTTCGCCATCCGCAAAGAAGAGGTTTTACCGATTACGGCCGCATCCAGCGCGTCTCGTAATACGTCACATCGTTCTCATCATCCACAATCGCCAGCAGCAAGCGCTTTTTGGTGCTATGTGCCACCCTATTCTTGGCGCTGAACTCATGCCAGGTAAAGACACTCGTTTCATGCACGGGAAAGACGATCCAGCGGGCATGATCCTCACCAGGCTTGACCCCCCGGTCATAGACGCGGAAATCCGCGCCAAATTTCAAAGCGGTCTTAATGATATAGCCTCTATTGCGCATGTCCCGGAACACACAGTAGCGGATCCAAAAGTTCGGCTCGGCTTTCCGGGCTTTTTTTACATAGGATTCGGAAGAGAGCTTTTTGCCAGCTTCGCTTTTTATATCCAGCCGGCTTTTTTCCATCAGGTACAAGGCTTCCAGCAGGGATAGTTCCACTTTGCCGCTTTCCGTGACGCTGCCGAAACAGGATTGGTTATAGAATTCTCTCGCATCATCGGACGCTTCGGTAATGACTCTTTCGCCGGCAAAAAGGCCGATGACCGGCTGCCTTTTCTTGCTGCGCAACGCATCGCTTTCCTTACCGCTTTTACTTTCTGGTTCGGTCTTGCTGGCAACGGGAGCAGGTTCTAGTTCTTCGAGGACTTCTTGTTTTTCTTCCGATGCCTCGGTTCTTTCCGCTGCCTTTTTCTTCTTGGCCATAAGAGAACAACAACGAAGGAGCTTTTTAAAGGTTCTGCCCTGTTTTGTGATCTCAGCCTGAATCAGACTGCCCGCAATGATCCCTGCAATTCCTGAAGAGCTTTCTTAGGCGATGCCGCATTCCAGAGATAAGAGCCCGAAACAAAATAATCGGCGCCCGCCCGAGCCGCTTTCTTGATAATCTGCGGGTTCATGCCCCCATCGACAATAACTTTGCAGCGCGGATTTCGCGCTTTTATCACTTTGATTTTTCGTAAAGTGTGCGGAAGAAAAGGGCTTCCATAGAAGCCCGGATGGACCGTAAGAATGAGGACATAGTCCAGATGGGGCAAAAACGGAGTAAGACGGAAAACGGGAGTTTCCGGCAGTAACGCCAGAGCAATTTTCCGTCCAGAACCCTTCATCCGACGGATATACGCAGGAACGTCTTTCAGGGCTTCGAGGTGCGGGATGTACAGCTGCACTTTTTTTCCCTGGCGGGCAATCCACGCTTCCGGATCTTTTATCATCAGATGCGTGCTGTACGTAAAGCCCGCCGGCAAACGGAACGGAAAATCCAGAGAATGATTGGGGGCAAACTTTCCATCAACGACGTCAAGATGAACTTCTTTCACCAGCCCCTGCAATCGCTTCAGATCTTCCCCCAGTTTTCGCTGGTTTTGGGCAATAATTGCAGGATGAATTTTTTGTGCCATGGGAGAATCACCCAGAACGCTCAAACAGCTTTATTTTCCGCAGCCGTCTTGTATGCCGTACTGCTCCCGAGAACGGCGTTTCCAGCCACAGCTTTACGGCTTTCTTGGCTTCGGCTTCCGAAACAAAGCGCGCGCCGAGAGCGAGGACATTGGCATCATTATGGTCGCGGGAAAGGCGGACAACTTCCCGATTTCCGCCGTAATAGACGGCAGCGCGGACGCCTTTCACCTTATTGGCGACAATACCTTCCCCTTGCCCAGAACCGCCCATGAAGACCCCCCGGCTGCTTTTATGGCGAGCGACATTTTGAGCAGCAGGGATCATATAGTCCGGATAATCATCGAGTGGTTCGTATCGGAAAGGGCCGCAGTCTTTACAATCATACCCTGAACGAGTAAGGTACTGCTTCAATTTCTCTTTCAATACAAAACCGGCGTGGTCGGAAGCGAGGTAGATGGTTGGTTTTCTGGTTTTTTTTAGTTTCATGGTTTTCCTCTTTTTTAAGTATTTTCTACGATTTATCCCCTCCCCCCACTTCCCAACACCCGCAGCCGCTGCTCGACAACGCGCTGCACTGCATCGCGTGCCGGGCCCAGTATGTGCCGGGGATCAATGTCTTTGGGCTGATCATGCAAAGTTTTTCGCACCGCCGCATCAAAAGCAATCCGAATATCTGTATCCGTATTCACTTTAGAAATACCCTGCCTTATAGCCTGCTGCAATTGGGCATCAGGCACGCCCTGCGCATCTTTTAAGCGTGCCCCATACTTCCGGGCTTCCTGCACCAAAGCAGGAGAAACCCGCGACGCCCCATGCAGGACGAGAGGGATCTTGGTTCTTTTTCGGATCTCCTGCAACAAGTCCAGCTGGAGTTTAGCTTTCCCCGCACCAGAAAACTTGTACGCTCCATGGCTGGTGCCGATGGCGACCGCTAAAAAATCGCAGCCGGTGCGCTCCACAAATTCTTGCGCTTTCAGAGGATTGGTATACAGAATTTTTCTCGCGCGTACGGCATCTTCCGCTCCGCCGATCGTTCCCAGCTCCGCTTCCACGGAAACGCCTTGCCGATGAGCAAGCTGGACGATTTTCTTTGTCATGCGAACATTCCGCTCAAAGGGCTCATGCGAAGCATCAATCATCACGGAAGAATAGCCGGAATGAATTGCTTCCCGAATAATCTTCATATCTGTTCCATGATCCAGATGCAGCGCCAGCGGAACTTTAGCCGATTGTGCTGCGGTCTTTGCCAAAGCCACCAGATACGGCATGCCCGCATACTGAACGGCACTTTCCGTCGTGGCCAGAATAACCGGCGCTTTCAGTTTTTCCGCAGCCTGCACCATGCCCTGCAGCACTTCCATATTGCTAAAGTTGAAATGCCCGACAGCATACTTCCCGGCAGACGCTTTCTCCAACAGCTTTTTGGTGTCAGCGAACATGGGTTTTCACCAGAAGGTTGTGTCTTTTCAGGAACCGCTGTGCTCCCGCCATCGAAAGAAGCCCTTCTTTGGCGCCAATCTTTTGCAGAGTGGATGAAGCGCTGGCCGCTCCTAGGCGCAGGGCATCTGCAAAGGAAAATCCTTTGATTATACCCGCCAGCAAGCCTGCGGTAAATGCATCGCCGGCTCCCGTGGTTTCGACGACCGGAACGTGCGGTGGCGTGAGTGTGTAAACCTCCCCCGCATGAAGCGCAAACAGGGTTCTCGGCCCGTCAGTAATAACCACAGTTTTCGGGCCAAGCTGCTGCAAGCCCTGCAGGAGATGCAGCATCTTTTTCTCTTTCCGCTGCAGCACCGCCTGCGCTTCTTCTTTGTTGAGCACGAGAAGTGTTGTAGATCTCAAAATCGGGTTGAGCGTGCGCTGGCCCTGCTCTGCCAGGTACAGCGACGGATTGAAGAGGAGATTGATTCTCTTTCTCTCCACAAGTTTTGCAAGATGCAAAGCGACAGGAAACGCATGCCCCGTAACACTTGCCAAATAAACCCAAGCAACTTTGAGAGAGCGAGGAATATCAGCCAAAGTAAGATCTTCAGATGCTCCTTTGTGCACATAGATAATGCGATTATGCTCTTTTGCGGAAGAGACAATGAACGCCACATCCGTATTCTTCCGGCTCCGCGTGCGGCAGGCATTGGTGAGATGATACTGCTGCAATTCTTTCTGCACAAAAGAGGCATTATGATCCCGACCGAGCTTGGTCAGCAAAGCGGACTGCACGCCCAGTTTTCGGAGCGCTACGGCCGCATTCGTTGCACCCCCGCCGGTATGTAGCACAAAATCCTGTGCCAGTACTTTATCACCGGGCTTTACCGCAGAAAAAGGGAGCTCAATAGTGAGAAAATGATCTACAGTAGCAGAGCCGACACACAGGACTTCTTTCATCTACGCACCTCAGATGAAAAGGAAGCTTATATCATTTAAATAATTATGGTTTTGTTTCCGCGGCTGCAGAAACCTCTTTTAGTGCGGCATAATGATAGACTTCAATTTGATAGAATTCTTTGGACATCTTGCGGGTAAAATGCTGGTCCAAGAGCTCTTTGAAATGAACCCCCGTCCTCGGATTACGAGCAAGAACTAGCCAAAATTCATCCTTTTCTTGAAGAGCAGCGAGAAGCTCCTCATCACCAATCCGCTGCAAATCTCGCCGTCCTTCTGACCACGTAAGCTTGAGCAAGGAAAAAGGCTCTGGAGCGTAATAGCGAAGAAGGAACTCATTAGAAAAACCGCCTTTGTCCAACAAGATGAACGGCTCTTGAGCGCCTGCCGGCATAAAAATAAAATTGGTAGCCTCTTGCCACTGTGCTTTGGTAGGCTGGCTGTAATAATAGAAGAGAGAGGCAGCGCAAAAAAAGATAATGAGAATGGTAAGAAAAACGGCCCGGCGTTTTCTCTGAGAAGACCAAAAGTGGTCGACTTTATACACCAGATAAATATACCACAGCGGAACCAGAAAAAAAGAATGTCGTATCAGAAAATAAGAATTCGTGATGGGGACTCGTATAACAGGGATTCCACCGATGATGAACGGTTTAATGGAGAGGTACAGGTAAAAGAGGCCAATTCCAACTACAAACCAAAGAAAAAAACGGTCAACACTAAAAAACAACTGCCGAAGCCTATCTTTTGAAACGAGAAAGGCTATAAGCAGCGTTAAAGTAAATACGGGCAGCAAAAAGAAAAAAATACCGAGCTGGGCAAAAATTAATGGAACCCCTTTGATGACTAAGCTTGCAGCCAACCCGGTGTTGATACTTTGAAACTGATAAAACAAGAGTGGAAGAAGAGGAAGAGACAAAGAAAAAATAAAAAGATGAGCTCGTAACCACATTTTCCAGCAATTGTTGAAGAGAGTTTTTTTGGAAAATAAAATCAGCGTGAATCCGATAACTAACAGGAGAGCCATATAGTTCACATAAAGAGCTAACAGCATCGAAAAGCCGTAGCAACAGAGGGCCCACGTTGAAGAGGCTTTTTGAGCGGGATTCTGCGGATTGGGCCGAGAAACGGAGAGATACCAGCGAGCAAAGAAATACGCGGACCATAATGAAAGAAAAGTAAACAACGCATAAAGACGGGCTTCTTGGGCATATTCTACTTGCAGCATGGACAGAGCCATAAATAAAGAGGAGAGTAACGCTACTTTGCCATTCAACAACAGCCGCACCAGCAGAAAGAGCATGAGCACTGCAAGAGTACTAAAGAGCACCGAAAGAAAACGCACCGTCCACTCTGAAGTACCGAAGACGTTAATCCAATAATGAAGCAGAACATAATAGCCCGGGGGAGCCGCCTCCGTTTGGCTGGTCTCTAAGAAAACCTGCTTTACATCGGGCTGTTGAGCAATATGGAGTGAGAAAGCTTCATCGATCCAGAGGCTTTCGATATCAAGAGCATAGAAGCGCAAGGAAAAAGCGAGAAGAAGAATAATGAAAATGGGCACAAAGAGTCTGTTCCATAAGTTAGCCATGAGACAGCCCGAAAGAAGAGGATATATAAATATTCTAGAACGAGAATCACAAGCAATTTAAACCATTATGTCCCCCTGAGCTCATAGAACAGGAGAAAGAGAGAACTATGATGAAAAGCCCTGACAAACAAAGCATTTCTATTGTAATCCCCTGCTACAATGAAGAAGAGGGTATTCCCAACCTGATACAGAAATTAACTCCGGCAGTTGAGGCCTTGCAGAAAAAACATAGTGTAGAGCTCATTTTCGTCGATGATGGCAGCACCGACAAAACAAACCAACTTTTGCACCGTTCCTACGACAACAACCCGAAAGCAAAGATCATCAAGCACGAAACCAATAGAAACCTCGGTGCAGCACTAAGAACTGGCTTCCAGCATGCTTCCGGAGATTTGGTAGCTGCTTTGGATTGTGATTGTACCTATGATCCGATGTTGCTTCTTCAGATGGTTGAGATGATGGATGAACAAACGGATATGGTAACGGTGTCGCCTTATCACCCGCAAGGGAAAGTCAGTGATGTTCCACCCTACAGAATCATTCTCAGCAAAGGCGCCTCTTTTTTGTATAGAATTTTGTTGAACTGGGATTTGTACACCTATACAGCAATGGTCCGAATGTACAAAAAAAAAGTAATTAGAGCTATACCATTTGAGCGAGATAATTTTTTAGGAGTAACGGAATTGTTGGTAAAAGCTCTGCTTAAAAGATATACCATCAAGGAACTACCAGCGGAATTGCAGATGCGGAAATTTGGCATTTCCAAAATGAAAAAAATTCCGCTAAAAGTAATTAAAGACCACTTCTCTTTAATGAGCAGTATCATAAAGTATAAAATAACAGGTCATTATTAATGAAAATAGCAACAATTCTAGGAACAAGGCCCGAGATTATCAAATTGTCCCCCCTCCTGCCGTTGCTGGACAAAGAATTCCAGCATGTTATTATTCACACAGGTCAGCATTACGATTATGAAATGGATGCTATTTTTTTAAATCAGCTACATTTGCGTCAGCCAGATTATAACTTGCATATTGGCAGCCATTCGGCAGGGAAGCAGACAGGGCTAATGCTGGAAAAACTTGAAAGTACTTTCCTCAAAGAAAAGCCGGATTGCGTAGTAGTGCAAGGGGATACCAATAGTGTTCTTGCTGGGTCTTTAGCAGCAGCAAAATTGCATATAAAAGTTGCGCATGTGGAGGCGGGATGTCGAAATTTCAACAGGCAAACACCAGAAGAGATTAATAGAATTGTGGCTGACCACCTCTCGGAATTCTTATTCCCAGCAGATGAGAATAGTAGAAAAAATCTCTTGCAGGAAGGTTTTCCTAATAAGAGAATATACTTAGTGGGAAACAATACCATCTATGACGCCTGCAGGAGAAATATCCCATTCGCTGATAAAAGGGTGCTAGAAACCTATTCTCTCCTACCTGGATCATTTGTTCTGGTTACCATTCACCGTGCGGAGAATACCGATGAGAAAAAAAAGCTGCAGGAGGTGGTGCAAGCACTGAACGATATTTCTTCCCAAATAAAAATAATTTTCCCCATTCACCCACGGACAAAAAAAAAGTTAGACGAGTTTGGATTAATTCTCTCTCACAACATCATTGTCACCGAACCGTTAGATTATCTGCGTAATTTATCACTAATCCAGCATTCCCGTTTTTGTATCACAGATAGCGGTGGTATTCAGGAAGAAGCGGTAGCTTTTGATGTTCCCTGTTTAATCCCCCTAAACGAAACCTGTTGGCCCCGGCTGGTAGAGGCTGGGAAAAATTTTTTGACGGGGCAAAATTCCGAAGGCATTCTGGCAAAGGCACGGCAGTTGCTGGATGACACTTTTTTGCAGCTCATTAAGTCTATCCCTTCTCCCTACATACCAGGAGCCAGCGAGAGAATTGTGGCGGTACTAAAAGCAGCATTTGAGATGCAATCCGAGGGCAGTAAAACATGAAAATAGGTATCTTTGGATACAATTTTCCGCACAAAAAGACACAGGAAGGATTGTTAGCTTTATTACTGCACAACATTCCAGTGAGATGTATTTTCGCAGCCGATGCCGTAGAATTGCCGTTTTATCAATCAAAAATACGGGTGGCGCCTAAAAGATTGATCTACACGCACCCTCGGGAAATCGCTAAACGGTTTCAGATCCCTTACTATGTTGTGGTGCATAATAGCCGAGAATGTGAAAAACTTATTAAAGAATGCCAGCTGGATTTGGGCATTATCTTAGGTGCTAGAATTCTAAAAGAAGACATTATTAAGGCATTTAATATTGGTATTCTCAATATGCATCCGGGGATGTTACCGGAGAACCGTGGTCTGGATAATCTCAAATGGGCAATTTTGAAAGAATATACGCAGGGGGTTTCTGTTCATTTGATTGACAGAGCAGTTGATAGGGGGAAAATTATTGTTGAGCAACCTATTGAGGTCTATGAAGATGATACTTTACTTGACATATTTCTCCGTCTGCAAAATTTGGAGCAGGTGCTGATGATAGAGGCCATTAACATTCTTAAAAGTGGTAAACGAGAGTTCAAAGTTGTTCCAGAAGGGAGCTATCGAAAAGCTGTCCCCCCAGAAGAAGAAGCCCTGCTGATGGAAAAGTTCGAAAAGTATAAGAGGGGGTATAAAAATCTGCAACGTTTATAAAGCCCCAGCTTTGGTTGTAACAGCACTAGAAAAACGAATAAATCATAATTCCTTAACGTTTATATACCAAAAAACAGGTACTTTTTTATGATCATCCCAATAGCAAAACCCCTTATCGGTGAAGAAGAAAAGAAAGCAGTTTTAGAAGTTTTATGTTCGGGAAGTCTTGCACAAGGGTCTAAAGTAAGAGAATTCGAACAACAATTTGCCAAATTTATCGGGGTAAAGCATGCCATCGCTACTGCCAATGGAACGACAGCTTTGCACGCGGCGCTGTTGGCGCAGAACATCCAAGCGGGCGATGAAGTGATTACGTCCCCTTTTTCTTTTATCGCGACGGCTAATGCTATCCGCATGTGTGGGGCAACGCCAGTTTTTGTAGACATAGACGAAAAAACGTTCAATATAAATCCTGCTCTCCTTGAATCAGCCGTAACCTCCAAAAGCAAGGCGATTATGCCAGTGCACTTGTTTGGCCTGCCGGCAGATATGGAAAAGATTTCTACGATTGCCAAAAAGCATCATCTCATTATTATCGAGGATGCCTGCCAAGCACATGGAGCAGAATTTCAAGGGAAAAAAGTAGGTTCTTTTGGAACGGGCTGCTTCTCTTTTTATCCCACGAAGAATATGACAACGGGTGAAGGGGGGATGATTACAACCAATGACGATAGTATCGCACAAAAAGCCAGAAAGTTCATAAATCATGGCTCGGAAAGAAAATATTATCATGATTGTGTCGGCTACAATTATCGCATGACGGATATTGCTGCTGCTCTGGGGCTGGCGCAATTGCAGAAGTTGACGTCGTTTAATCAGCAGCGAAGAAAGAATGCTGCCTATTTACAAGAACAATTATCCGATATAAAAGGATTAATTCTTCCGCAGGAACAGGAAGGGCACGTCTATCACCAATTTACCCTGAGAATTAGTTCGGAGTTTGGGAAAAGCAGAGATGAAGTCCGAGATTTACTAACAAAAGGAGGGATCGATTGTGCTGTTTTTTATCCAGTACCCATCCATCAGCAAAAAGCGTATGCTGAATATGGCTCGTATACTTTCCCTGTAGCAGAGAAGGCTGCAAAAGAAGTTATTTCGCTACCCGTTCATCCCGCTTTAACAGAGCAGGATCTTTCCAAAATTGTCCTAGAAATAAGAAAGATAGCGCCCCCTCAAAAATCACTGATGCGGACGATCCTAAAAAATAAATGCAGCTTACTCTCTGCTGAAGAGGTCAAAGCGCATAGTAAAACTATTGGGGAAACATTGTGCTCCTCCTCTTTTTTTCAGAAAGCCAATTC
The DNA here is from genome assembly GCA_030695605.1 of Nanobdellota archaeon. GTDB lineage: Archaea > Nanobdellota > Nanobdellia > Woesearchaeales > GW2011-AR9 > JAUYQE01. The sequence continues at coordinate 5,634 of JAUYQE010000123.1, read as the reverse complement.
TATTTTATTTTACTATCCACGGAAAAAAGAAGTTGATCTTCGCCAAGCCATCGATGACGCTTTACGACAAAAAAAAAAGGTTATCCTGCCTACGGTGCGTGACGGCTCTTTACTCTGCCGGCAAATTTTCAGTCTCGAACAGGACCTTCACGATGGAGCATATGGGATTAAAGAGCCTCGGGAAGATTCCCCCTTAGTTGATGCGAGCGACATAGATCTTGTTCTCGTTCCCGGAATTGCTTTTGATGGGGAAGGAAATCGCCTCGGCCATGGTGGGGGGTATTATGATGCGTTCTTTAAAAAGACCACGGCCCTCAAAATAGGAATTGCTTTTGGGCTTCAAATAGTTAAAGCTATTCCTAAAGAAGCCCATGACGTTCCTGTTGATAGTATCATAACGGAAAGAGGGATAATTAAAAAATGAATGGTATGGGAGAGGGGGATGTGAAACGGGATGAAGATGTGAAACGATTGATTGCAGCAGAATTGCAGCGTCAGCAAACAACTTTGCAAATGATTCCCTCTGAGAATTACGCGAGTGAGGATGTCTTAGCCGCCTGCGGTTCCTTGCTTAATAATAAGTACGCGGAAGGATATCCGGGAAAACGCTATTACCAAGGAAATGCGGTCATTGATGAAATCGAACTATTAGCAATCGAAAGGGCAAAAAAATTGTTTGGGGCAGAGCATGCCAACGTCCAGTCACACTCCGGTGCTCCGGCAAATCTGGCAGTCTACCATGCCTTTCTCAATCCCGGAGATAAGATAATGGCTCTGAATATAGCACACGGTGGTCACCTTACTCATGGTTCACCCGTTAATTTTTCCGGTAAAACGTATACGTTCGTTCACTATGGTGTTGATCAAAGAACCGGTATGCTTGATATGAGTAAAATCAGAGAAATTGCCCGGCGAGAAAAACCAAAATTAATTATGAGCGGGTTTACTGCTTATCCGAGAACCATAGATTTTAAAGCGTTTCACCAGTTGGCAGAAGAGCTAGGGGCCTATTCCATGGCTGATATTTCACACATCGCCGGGTTAATTGCTGCGGGGGTGCACCCTTCCCCTTTTCCATTTACAGACATAGTTACCACCACCACCCATAAAACTCTTCGGGGCCCCCGGGGAGCAATGATATTCTGTAAAGAAAACGACCGGTTACGGGAAAAGTATCGTCCTCAGGAGAAGAAAACTATGGCTCAGCTCATTGATAGCGCAGTATTTCCCGGCTTGCAAGGGGGACCGCATATGCACAGCATTGCTGCCAAAGCTGTGGCGCTTCAAGAAGCGATGCGCCCCGAATTTAAAAAGTATGCCCAACAAATTGTGAACAATGCCAGAGCTCTCGCGGAAACGCTGAGAAGCCAGGAGATAAGTTTAGTTTCCGATGGCACCGATAATCATCTTATTCTCATTGATCTCCTGAAAACAAATTCTATTTCCAAGCCTGGCTTTGGAAAACAAATTGCTATGGCCCTTGAGGAAGCCGGAATAGTGACAAATGCTAACGGTATTCCTTTTGATCCCGCACCGCCTTTCAAACCTTCAGGAATCCGCTTGGGTACTCCCGCTTTAACGACGCGAGGAATGAAAGAAAAAGAAATGAAAGAAATAGGGATGATGATTGGAGAAGTAATCCATACTTTTGATAATCCCGCGTGTAGAGAACATATCCGAGAAAAAGTAAAGCAGTTGTGCCAACAATTTCCAGTATATGTTGGATAAAAAAAATATGGCAATCCTCCTTGATGGAACAAAAGTAGCAGCGTCTATTTTGGATAGAATAAAAAATACTATCAAAGAAGGAGAATTAACTCCGTCGCTCGCAATTGTGCTTTGCGGTGAGAAACCGGAATCGCTTCTCTATACGACGATGAAGCAAAAGAAAGCAACCGAGATAGGAATCACCACCAAGATTCATCGATTTCCGGAGAAAGTTTCCCAAGAAGAGCTCTGCTTGGCCATAACCGAACTCAACCCCCAGGTTGATGGAATAATTATCCAGCTCCCTTTGCCAAAACATCTGGATCAAACGGTAATACTTAATAGCATAGAGCTTTTAAAAGATGTTGATGGACTAACAACAGAGAGCTTAGGAAGAGTGCTTAAAGGGGATGAAGAGACAGCTCCCGCTACTCCTCGGGGGATTATTAAATTGCTTGAAGAGTATAACCTGCCCGTAAAAGGAAAAAAAATTACTATAATAAACCACAGTAATATCCTAGGCAAACCTTTAGCAATGATGCTTACCAATAGGGGTGCTACGGTCACCATCTGCCATGAACATACGGTCGAGCTGACCAGTCATACAAAACAAGCGGATATCCTTATTAGTGGCATCGGAATTCCTCAGAGTATCACGGGTGATATGATCAAAGAGGGGGCAGTTATCTTTGACGTTGGAATCAGTAAAGTGGGGGATAAAATTAGGGGAGATGTTCATGGTGAAGAAGTACAGCAGAAAGCCGCGTACCTAACTCCTGTTCCCGGTGGTGTAGGACCGGTAACTGTAGCAATGCTTTTAGAAAAAGTAGTTGCGGTGCACTGTAAAAAAAAAACGGTAAAATTTATAGTCTAAAAAAACAATGATCAAAGTAGCAGTTATTGGCGTTGGCTCGATGGGGCAGAACCATGCTCGTATTTATTTTCATAGCGATGATGCCCAGCTGGTCGGTGTGGCTGACTCCTATCAGCAGCAAGCTGAAAAAATCGCCAAGAGATATAACACCACAGCGTATCAGGATTACCGGGAAATGCTCGACCGCAAAGATCTTGATGCCGTTTCCATTGCTGTCCCTACCAGCTTGCATAAAGAGGTGGCTCTCTTTGCATTAAAAAGAAAAAAACATGTTCTTCTGGAAAAGCCCATTGCCCTCAATGAAGAAGAAGCCAAAGAGATCATTGCCTGTGCCCAGCAACAGAACGTAAAACTCATGATTGGCCATATAGAGCGGTTTAACACAGCGGTAGTGGAACTTAAACGCCGATTGCAGGATTTGGGGGAAATTTACAAAATAGACGTCCAGCGCATTGGACCGTTTCCTGCACGCATAACCGATGTTGGTGTCATCACCGATCTTTCGGTGCATGATTTAGATCTTATTAGTTATCTTATCGAATCCGAGCCGTCACGAATCTATGCAGAAACCCAGCAGCGCCTGCATCCGCACCATGAAGATTCCGTGACTGCCCTGATTAGTTACAAAAATAATGTCTTGGCAGTGTTAAATATTAACTATCTTTCCCCAACGAAGATAAGACAGTTAAAAGTTTTCGGCAAAAAAGGGATGTTTGAAGTAAACTATCTGAACCAAGAACTCTTCTTTTATGAAAATAAATCATTTCAGTCGGATAATTGGGAAAGCGTCAGTGAAGGAGACATGAAGAAAATCATCATTCCCAAAAAAGAGCCATTGCAGGAAGAGATAGGAGCTTTCCTAAACTGCATTGTGCAAAAGCTTCCCTCCCCGGTTCCGGGCGAGCACGGGCTTAAAGTACTTTCCATTGCCAATCATCTCCTCAACTCAGCTGCTCACAAAAAAATTATGCACTTCCCATGAAAGTTGTCGTTACGATACCGGCGTACAACGAAGAAAAAACGTTGCCATTGGTACTTGAAGAAATAAAGCGAGTCATGGGGGGAACAGAATACCAATATACAATTCTGGTTCTGGACGATGGTTCCCGGGACAACACGGTGAAAGCAGCTCAAAAGCAGGGCGCCCTCGTTGTTTCCCTCCGAAGAAATCGGGGCTTGGCGGAGGCTTTTCGCAGTGAAATGCGCGAATGTCTGGCTCTTGGAGCAGACATTATAGTACATACCGACGCGGATGGGCAATACTACCCCCAACATATACCCGAGTTAATAAAAAAGCTTGAAGAAGGCTACGATCTGGTTCTGGGTAGCCGATTTCGCGGAAAAAACAAACAGATGCCGCTGATAAAGAGGTTAGGTAACAGAGCTTTTTCTTTGGTTCTGACTTCATTGACAAAAGTAAAGATTACGGATTCCACAACAGGATTTCGAGCATTTACTGCAGAAGTGGCGCGGGATATTAATTACATCAACACATTTACCTATACGCAGGAACAGATTATCAAAGCAGCAAAGCAGAAATTTAAGATAGCAGAGATACCCATCCGGACGCGGCGAACCCGAGCCAGCCGTTTGTTTAAGAATCCATTTCAGTATGCAGTAAAAGCCTGGATTAATATTTTCCGAATTTATCGAGATTACGAGCCGCTGGCCTTCTTTGGAAGAATTGGGCTAGCCGGATTAGCCGGCGGTTTTACCATAGGATTATATTTCGTGTATTTGCACTTTACTTCTGGGATTAAAGGGCATCTGGGCTTGTTATTTTTGATGATGATCCTGCTAGTCTTTGGATTGCAGACGGTGCTCTTTGGATTTTTGGCGGATATGAAAAGACAATAAAGATGAAAAAGAACGGAGTTTTAATCATAATCTTTGTTATATGTATCGGCATTGTATTATGGCACTTCTTTTCTTGGCAAGGGTATATAATTTATATAATAACATTAATTGGATTAGAAAGCTTTTCTGGATTCGTCGTTAAACTCCTTCGCCGCGATTTTCAATGGTTCATCATGAAAGAAGATGAACATCCAACGCTAAGTAGGGAAGCTTTGCAAAAATTCTTTTCTTTCGGCTTCGATCCAGAACTGGGATGGGTGCGTAAACCAAATACCTCAAAAGTGGAATTTGGTGGGTATAACCCCGTTACCAAGAAGCACGACAAAGTGATATTTCATATCAATGAAAGAGGAGCCAGACATAATCCAGGACATGAAAAAATGTCTACCCTTATCTCCTGTTATGGGGATTCGTTCACCATTGCTCGGCAAGTTGAAGATAATCAAACTTGGGCCTGGCATCTTTCTGAATTTACCAAAAGCAATGTAATTAATTTTGGAGTCGGCAATTATGGACTAGATCAAGCGTTGCTGCGCCTTAAGCGGGAGTATCCAAAAAATAAAACCAAGATAGTTATCATGGGGGTCGTACCATCTACCATCGTTAGAATTTTAGATGTCTGGAAGCATTACAATGAATATGGGAATACTTTTGGCTTTAAGCCGCGATTCGATGTGTGGGGGGGGAGATTACAACTTATACCGAATATAATCAATTCAGAAAAGAGATACTATGATTACCAAGACTACTTACCAGAGATTCAAGAAAAAGATTATTTTTATAGAAGAAAATTTAAGCAAGATATTTTACAATTTCCATATTTTATCTCTCTTCTAAGTAATCCTCTGCGAACTATCCCTTTACTCTCGCTTATTTTCTGGCATCAAAAAGTAAAAAGAGAAGACATCAAGAATCTACCATACCCGACGGCTATGAAAATAGTCATGAAAGAAAATTTGAAATTACGATATGCTTTGTACACTAAAGATAGCTATGCGACAACTCTCTTTATAAAAATAGTAGAAGAATTTAAGCGCTATGCAGGAGAACAAGGATTTACTCCAGTATTTGTACTTATGCCGCAGAAAGATGATATATTGGTAATACGAGAGAAAGGGAAATATTATGAGACCTGCCTAGAGCAGATACGGCAAGTCCTAACTACTATTGATCTTATCGATACGTTAGGGGCAAGG
>JAUYQE010000121.1 GCA_030695605.1 Nanobdellota archaeon | reverse complement strand
CTCTTTTTCTGAAGACCAAGCATTTTATAATCGATCATACCCTTGCATTTCGCAGAACTGCGAACAGGCTTCAGCCGTCCTTTGCCGAATCCTCTCATACATGGCCGGTGGCAAACCAATGTTGGGGAATCGTGCCAGCGATGTTATCTCTTTGATGGCCGGAAGACGAAGTTCATTAATTTCTTCATAGGCGTTCCATAACCAGGATCTCTTTACCAGATCTCCCTCTTGGCCAATGATCCCCGGGATCTGCACCAAAGAATGCGCGCCACCCTGATACGGCCGATCATCTAAGAGCGCGCTTATGGTATCGATAGCGCCAACCAGCAGGTCATCAGGCGTCGCTTTCTGATTTCTCTGGTTCCACATCTGATGATGATACTGGTGTTCACGGTGGAAATCAATAGCCGGCTGCACATACTGCCGGATGAATTCCGGATCGCTGCTGCGATACTGCACGGCTAAGCCCGCAGCGACGTCCCAGGAAAACTTGTTGCCTTTGCCGACAATATCGTGTGGCCGCTGCGGATCTTTATGACCAGCGTGCAGCGTATGAAAAAAATATTCCACCAGGCAGCAATGCTTGAGCGTGCTTAAAAGCCAGGCCCGGAGCTCTTCCGTGGTCGGTGGCTGGATTGCTGAGCTTACCAAGTTGTCGAAGGGTTTCATCGCTTTTTCTCGCGGTTCACTGCCTTCTCTCGTGTGCTCTTCTTGATGGCCGGGCTTTCCGGACGCCTTTGCCCCGCTGCTGCAGGCCCCGCATTTTCTGCCCTGCGGAGGTCTTGCCATGGAACACTCTGCGCAAATGCTTCTTGGCGGTAATCCAGTTCAAAGAGGGATCTGACCGAATAACGGGATGCTCCGGATCGACGAGGATAACCTCGTACCAGGCATATTTCCCGTCTCGGGATACCCAGTAAGAATTCAGAACGGTAAGATTCTCATATTTTTTATTAGCACGCTCTTCAGCGATGAGCTGATAGCTTTTTCGCAAAGAAAGCCGGGTACCAGAACGTTTCGGCCTGCGCCCGCCGCCATGAATCTGTGGCCGGGTATGCCCGCCGCGTAAGACGCGCTGCCGGACGATGATGATGCCTTGTTTCGCTTTATAGCCTAAAGAACGGGCGCGATCCAGCCGTGTCGGGCGCTCGACGCGCACCGTTGCCGGCTCTCTTCGCCACTCTAACAGGCGTTCCCGCCAGAGTTCAGGAATAGTTTCCTGCGGTTTTTTCCACGCTTCGCGAATATGCTGATAGACTCCCATAGTTGGCCTCCTACACGATTTGTTTTGGTTATATTGATAGATGACGAGTTCAGGGAAGCCGCTCCCTACATTCTCGTGGAAGTGAAAATTGGAATGGTGTTTAAAAAGGTTTCTTGGAATTCTGTGCATTTTCACCAGCAGAAGAATTTTGCCAAAACGCAACGTATTTAAACCTAAAACTCTTTCATTACAGGGGTATGGCAAAAAAGAGGAATGGAACTGTTCTCAGTTTTGATAATGGAAACCTCATACGCCATGCACACCATCCCATTTTTCGGCAACAACTGACTCTTGGCCAGAAAGCTGCCGATGCCGTAGCAAAATTTGGCGGCAGCTGGAAATTTATCAGCTTGTTTGGATTCTATATTCTCGTTTGGATGAGCCTCAATACCTGGCTGCTCTCCAGGGAGCATTTTGATCCTTTTCCGTTTATTCTGCTGAACCTCACCCTTTCGACGCTAGCAGCCCTCCAGGCGCCGATCATCCTCATGGCGCAAAACCGGCAGGCAGAACGCGACCGCATCGAAGCACGGTATGATCATGCCGTCAACCGGAAAGCGGAGCGAGAGATTCAGCGATTGCAGAAAGATATTGATGCGATAAAGAAGATAATAGGGAAATAATTTTGGGGTTTGCTGAAAACAGTTTTTCGTCAAGGCCTGGGCTCAAGCTCTTCTTCCATCTCGTAATATCTCTCGACAAAAGTGCGTAAGTCCCGCCCGTCAATGCGTGCACAATAAGGAATGCCATCACGCAGGATGCAGGTATCTGTCTCTTCTTTGCCCAGAACTTGCTGCTGGACATACCCCTTTTGAGCTTCTTCCGAGTCAGGCATTTGTTTACCTTCACAGGTGGAAGTGAGAAGCCCAGCCACTATTCCCATGCTGGCCCCGACAAACCAGGCGGAGATAATATTTCCTATACATTCATCATTCATCTTTCTTCACTTTTTTTCTTTTTCCTCAAAACAGCCGTGATCCATACGCCACAAACAGCGGTGCAAAGACGATGGCAAAAGTGTTGATCACTTTGATCAAAGCATTCAGTGCCGGCCCAGCCGTGTCTTTGAACGGATCGCCGACCGTATCACCGACGACCGCCGCTTTGTGCGCTTCACTGCCTTTGCCGCCATACGCGCCGGATTCAATGTATTTCTTGGCATTGTCCCAGGCTGCTCCCGTATTGGCCATGAACAGCGCCAGCAGCAATCCCGAGAGAATAACGCCAATGAGCAAGCCCCCCAGCGCTTTGATGCCCAGAAGCAGACCGACAAGCAACGGCGCAGCAATGGCAATAATTGCCGGAACAATCATGTTCTTCAGCGCCGCCCGGGTTACAATATCCACGCATTTCCCGTATTCCGGCTTGGCTTTGCCTTCCATCAGGCCTTTAATCTCTTTGAACTGCCGGCGGACTTCAACGACGATCTTATGCGCAGAACTGCCCACCGCACTCATGCAGATAGAAGAAAAGATGAATGGCAGCAAAGCGCCGATGAACAAGCCCACGACGACGATAGGATCGGTCAAGGAAAAGATAATTTCTTCCGGAACCGCAGAACCAACTTCATGCGTAAAAGCCACGAATAACGCCAAAGCGCCCAGAGCAGCAGAGCCGATGGCATAGCCTTTTGTCACCGCTTTCGTGGTATTGCCCACGGCATCCAACGCATCCGTAATTTTTCTGACATCTTTATCCAAGCCCGCCATTTCGGCAATGCCGCCGGCATTATCGGTGATGGGCCCATAGCTATCTAAAGCAATGATGACGCCGGTCAGCGACAGCATAGCGACGGCCGCAATGGCAATCCCATACACGCCGCCCAGAAGATATGCCGTAATGATGCCGGCGCTAATCACCAGAACCGGCAGCAGGGTTGATTGCAAGCCCACGGCTAAGCCGGTAATGAGATTCGTTCCGGCTCCCGTAACGGAAGCTTCCGCAATCCGCTTTACCGGACGGAATTTCGTGCTGGTGTAATATTCCGTAATCACGTTCAGAAGAACCGTGATGACTAAGCCGACGAGCGCCGCAAAAAAGAGACTTAAAGAATTACCGGTATATATGGTAACAAAGTAAAAGCCCACGGCAGAGACGATACCCGCTGCCGCTAATCCTTTATAGAGCGCATGCATGATATTCTGGGATTTTCCCAAGCGGACAAACCAAGTTCCGATGATCGAGCCAATAATGGCCACCACACCCAGCAGGAGCGGATATTCAACCGCATTGCTCACCGCTGCAGAAACCGAGGGAATGATTGCCAGCAGCATGGCTGCCAATAAAGTGACGACGTACGTTTCATACAGGTCAGCACCCATGCCGGCACAATCGCCGACGTTATCGCCAACGTTGTCAGCGATAGTTGCCGGATTTCTCGGATCGTCTTCCGGAATGCCTTTTTCGATTTTTCCGACGAGGTCCGCTCCGACGTCCGCAGCCTTGGTAAAAATGCCGCCGCCGACTCGAGCAAAGAGTGAGATAAGTGAGGCGCCAAAGCCTAAGCCCACCAGCAAAGCAGGATCACGATAAATGGTATAGAGAACGCTCACCGCAAAGAGGGCTAAGCCGACAACGGCCATGCCGGTAACCGAGCCGCCTTTGAACGCCACATCCAGTGCTTCTCTCAATCCTTTCTTGGCAATTTCGGCAGTTCTGACATTGGTGCGCACCGAAATGCTCATGCCGATGAAGCCAGAGATTCCTGAAAGAATGGCGCCAAACAGGAATCCGACGGCGATAGGGGTTCCGAAAACCGCCCAGAGCAGAATCGTTATGCCAACGGCAAACAGTGCAATAGTTTTGTATTGCCGAGCCATGTACGCCATCGCACCTTCTTTAATCGCCCGGGCGATCTCCTGCATCTTCTCGCTTCCCGCCGGAAGGCGCAGGATCCGCAATGATAAATAGCCTGCATAGGCTAACGCTACCAAGCTAACGATAATCGCCAGTACTCCAACCGCAACCATGTGAAAAACACCCCCGATTGTTTAAATGAAAATAGTTTATGGGAAGACAGAGGTTTGCGAGAAGTATTTATAGTTTACGCACAGAGAAATAGAAAATAGTGGAAAATCTTTTAAAGAACACATTTTCTTGACAGCACATGCCCGTTCATCTTGAGGATCTCGTCACGCTAAAGAGATATGCTTTGCATGATCTATTCTCTCGCGGTGCCGAAAAGCCTTCCTGGGAAAACCTCCTCGGCTACGAGTTCCGCGGCTGGAATTGTGCCTGGTGGGTGCCAAAGAAGTTTGTGAAAGGCTTCTTCTTGGGAAAGCAGAATGGAGAGGCAGGAGTTCCCCTTGGTTATAATATCCCCGTCGCGAGGGACGGCTTTTTGAGTTACAATCCGAAAAAACCCTGGCAGCTGCTTCCTGGTGACATGCATCCAAAGCACGAACGGTTCTTTACCGTGAGCGAAGTCGATAAAAAGGCATGTGATAATAAATTTCCTGACGCGCTGCTGTTGGATTACGGCGCTGCGGAACGCTGGACGCCGCTGCGCGACTATTTGAGACAGCTGGATAAAGACCTGTTTATCGGAAAAGCATATTTTGCTGCCCGGGGGCTGCGCCTTCCCGTCTCGTATTTCATTATGGGGCGCTTTCGCGAAGTTTCTTACGAAGGAGCGGGCATCCCCGAAAAACGCTGAAAGGTTCTTCATGGCAAAAAAACTCAAGACAGCAGCAACGCT
>JAUYQE010000117.1 GCA_030695605.1 Nanobdellota archaeon | reverse complement strand
AGCGTTGGGAAAGCATTGCGGGTGATGTCTATGGCCAAAATCTTGGGGAACCGACCGTCGGTGGCTATAATGCTAATACCTGGAGCGATGGAAGCCGCACGGCGCGTTTTGGCTGTTTCCGGGCTTATGGATGCAATAATTTTGATGAGGACGTCGCTGAAGCGGTGGAACTCTTTGCGGAGGGAAGGTATGAATTCATTCGTAATCTGCTGAACCCCCAGAGCGATTACTATCAAAATTCTTTGGGAGAAGTGCGGGGAGATATCATACTTACTCCGGAAGTAGCCGAAGACTGGGCAGCGAGATATCGGGGGAAAGTGGAGCTGCTCTATGAGTATGGGTTTATTACCGAAGAAGATTATCAACGCGTCAGTTTCTCCTGAACCGCAATAATCTTAATATATACTGACCACTTCTCTTCTCCGATGCGAAAACTTCTGCCTTTAACCCTCGCCACCGTTCTCAGCGGCATTTCTTTTCCATCCTACACCCAGCCAGAACCAGAAACCTCTGAAATCCATCCGTTGCAGGACTTGCCACCGCACAACCTAACGGATCTCTTGGATGCCCGAGAGGGCTTCATTTTCTTTTTGATGGATGATTGCCGGGCTTGCGAGCGAGCCTATCCGCGCTTCCAGGCTTTGGAACAAGAAGCAGAAGCTGCGTGCATTTCTAGCGATGCTTTGGATTTTGATTACGTGAACCTCTCCCACGAACAGCCCGAACCTTCCGATTTTATCCGTGAAGAGATGCGCTATGTGCCGACGATCATTGAAGTGCAGCAGGGCCAAGACGTTCACCATTACGTCGGCGCTGGAGAAGAGTTCGATCTCTTCGAAGCTCGGGCAAGGAGTTTGATTCAGCAGTATAGGTAGAAGCAGCAAGAAGTTCTACGTCATAAAGAATATGATAATTGTCAGGATGGTCGCTAGGCTAAGGAGGAGTGCTGTTTTTTTTTCTGCTAAAATTATTCCAATGCTCTCTGCAAAGACCCCAAAGATAGCTATGGCTTGGGCATCAATCATTTTCCCACCCACCTCGTTAAACTCAAAACGGCAACACCTCCTGCCATGACAAATCCTCCCAAGATGGAAATAACTTCTGCGCGAGCATAACGAATCAGCCCGACACCCACAAAGATAAGAGCAAAGCCAACAACATCAAGAGCAAAGATAAATGGATGAATTTTCCCGTGTTTCTCCATAACCATCAAAAGAGAAGAGAACTATTTAAAGTTTTACCCCAATTCATCCGCCGGCGTCATTCTCTTGGGCGGCTCTTCTTTCTTGCTCAGAATAACGTCATCAATCCGCAAAATCATCTCCGCAACTTCCGTAGCACTGCTCAACGCCTGCGTCTTCACTTTCAGCGGCTCAATCACACCCGCAGCCCAGGCGTCCATGACTTCGCCGCGAAAGACATCGACACCCGCCCAGCGCTGCCCCTGATCATGCGCTGCGCGTAACTTAGTGAGAATATCGATGGGGTCTAATCCGGCATTCTCTGCCAACGTCCGGGGGATAACTTCGACCGCATCAGCAAACGCCTGCACAGCCAACTGCTCCCGGCCTTGCAGCGTTCGGCAGTACTGCCGCAATTCTTTCGCCAGCTCCATCTCTACCGCACCAGCGCCACCGACCACTTTGCCGCTTTCTACCGAAACGGCCACATCGCCCAAGGCATCGGTAACCGCTCTTCCGATTTCTTCCACAATGTGTTCCGTTCCCCCTCGCACCAAGAGGGTTACGGCTTTGGGATTCCGGCACTCTTCCACAAATATCATTTCTTCATCGCCGACTTTTTCTTCACGGACCCGCCCTGCCAGCCCTAAATCGGCGGGAGAAAGCTCTTTCCAGTTGCTGATCATTCTCGCGCCGGTCGCCAAAGCCAGTTTTTCCATATCACTTTTCTTCACCCGGCGCACCGCAAAAATGCCTGCTTTGGCCAGGAAATGCTGCGCCAGATCATCAATCCCCCGCTGGCAAAATAACGCCGTCGCACCACTTTCCTGCACGCGTTCCGCCATGCTGCGCAAGCTCTGCTCTTCCTGGTCCAAGAACGCATTCAGCTGCCCGGGATCGGTAATCTGGATGCGGGCATCAATCTCTGTATTCTTGATTTCCAGCGCCGCATCGAGCAAGGCAATCTTGGCTTGTTCCACCACTTTCGGCATAGACGAGTGCGCTCGCTCTTTATCCAGCACCAAGCCTTCGATGAGAGAGCTTTGCTCTGCACTCTCACCGGTGCGCTTCTCGACTTTTAGATGATCCAAATTGACAGCAATCTTTCCTTGATGCTCTTCAGCAATACGCTGAACGGCTTGCACAACGAGCGTAGCAAGATGCTCGCGATTGGCTTCTGCGCCTTTCCCGGTCATGGCCGTTATGGCAATCTGCCGTAACAGTGCGGTATCGTGCAGAGCCACGGGCTCGCCCAGCAAACGCAATAGCCGTTGCGCTTCTTTTTCAGCCAAGCGATAGCCTCTCGCTAACACCGTCGGATGGACATTCTGGTCCAGCAAATCTTCGGCTTTTTTCAGCAGCTCGCCCGCCAGCACCACGGCCGTCGTCGTGCCATCGCCTACGGCATCTTCCTGCGTCTTGGCCACTTCGACGATCATCTTGGCCACCGGATGCTCCACCTGCATTTCTTTGAGAATCGTGACCCCATCATTTGTCACAATCACATCGCCCAGAGAATCGACCAGCATCTTGTCCATGCCTTTTGGTCCGAGCGTGGTCCGCACCGTCTGGGCGACGGCTTGGGCCGCCATGATATTATTGCGCTGCGCGTCTTTTCCCGTCGCTCTTTTCGTATCTTCAGGAAGAATGAAAATTGGCTGGATGGTGTTAGTCATGGTACTTTTCTCCTCAAAGAAAAGGGTGGTAGGAAGTTTGCTTTTATATATTATGAAATAGAGGTAAAAGAAAAGCTTGGAGCAACAGAAACGCTTGGGGGAATTTGTTTCCCGTTATCTTGCAACTTTATTCTTTTCTAATCCTTCGCTGATAATACTGCACCAGCCGCTCTAGGGGATCAATGATGACATACCCAACCACGTCTTCCCGGGCCAAGCTATACTGATACCGTAATTGGCTGGCATAATGAGAAAGCGACGTGTGCGTTATTCTCTGCTCGAGGGGATAAACCTGGCTATTAACCTGTTGCTGTTCACCCAGCGGAAGAAAATCCTCAGCTTCGCCCGCCGTCAATTCGCGAAGCTCCCAGCGGTTTCTGGGTGTAACTGAATTCTCAATGCTTTGCTGCATTTCTTCAGGTGGTTCTTCGTCCATTGCGGGATGCACTCAGAGTAAAATCTTGGAGAGGAAGACGTTCCTCTTTTAAAGATTATGTAATTATTCTGAAGTGGATGAAAGAAGAACTCAAAAGAGCATTGTTATTTTCTATAGAGGACTTTGAAAAAACAACGGAATGCAGGATTCTTCAAAGTAATCTATTAGAGTTTTGAACAAATTTAAAATGGTATTCAAAACTCTCTATACTTTACCCTAACAATCTTTATAACCTTTAAAGACGCCGCCCACTCAAAAGCATGGCCAGACTCGTTTTCTTGGGAACCGCAGGAAGCAGCACCGTCGCCAGGAAGCAGCTCCGTTCTTCCGGAGGCTTTATCCTGCAGATGGAAGAATTGCAGTTTCATTTTGATCCCGGCCCCGGGACGTTGCGCAAAGCGCAGGAATGCGGCATATCCCTGCAGCACACCACCGCTCTTTTAGTGAGCCATAACCATCTTAACCATTGTAATGACCTCAACCTCATGATCGAGGCGATGACCCATGAAGGTATCGAACGGAGAGGCTTGCTGCTGGCCAGCAAGTCCGTCATCCAGCCGCAGGAGGACGCACATCCCATCCTGACGAAGCATCACCAGCAGCTCCTGGAAAAGATCATTCCTTTTGAAAAAGATCGCAAAATAGGCATTGAACTCATCGAGATTAATGCCCTTCCTGTAGACCATACCGACCCTACTGCTATCGGCTTCAAGATTTTCTGCCCGAAATTCACGCTGAGCTATCCCAGCGATACGACGGTAACGCCAGAACTCCTGGAAGGGTTGGTGGGTTCAGATGTGCTGGTTCTCAATGTTCCTTACCCGGGAAAGCAAGCACAGGGGAAAAATCTGGACACGCAATCGGCTGTGAAGATCGTTTCCCACGTCAAGCCCAAGCTGGTCATTCTGACGCATTTCGGCATGGAGATGCTGAAAGCGGATCCTTTCCTGGAAGCACGGGACGTGCAGCGGCTTACCGGAGTGCAGACCATTGCCGCCAAAGATGGGCTGGCTATCGCTCTCGGCGCCGGCGATATTTCCCAGGCCCCGGTGAGAGGGTTTTAGAAAAGCTTCATTGAATCATTCCGATCAGCAGCACGATTCCTAATCCCACCAAACATCCCGCACCGATGAAGGGCATGGCGGGATAGAATTTCTTGTCTTCACTTTTCCATAAGAGATACGCCAAGCCTAACGCCGCAAAAAAGGGTATCAGGAAGCCCTGCCATACCCCCAGCTCTTTCATGACCACACCGGCAAAAATTAAAGGAAATCCGATATCGCCGCCACCGAGAATGGCCGTTCGCACTTTTACTCCTGCAGATTTTATTTTTTCAGTTTTCCTTCCTTTTCCGACAGAACTTCTCTTCAGCTGATACGGCAGCAGCAATCCCGCAAACATATGTGCACGAGCTTGCGACTTGGCTAAGGTCACCATGTGCTTGGACTTCCAGACGGCGTAGGCATCGTACAGCGCAATGAGCACCAGGAGTATGCTGACGGAAAGTAAGGAAAAGAGCGGCACAAAAATAACCGCCAGGCCACCATAGATAAGCAGCTCCGTGAAGTTATGCACAAAAACATTGGGGCGGAACACTTTCCAGGTGCCGAAAAGCAAAGCGATAACAGCCGCTAATGCCGGCTTCAGGAAAGCGCCCAAAGCCATCGTTAATGCTACCACTACCGCCAGAAAAAACCAGCCTTTCCACAGCCAGAAGAGCTTAAAACGGATGAGCAGCAAGAGCAAGGCGGTGCCGATAAGAATAACAAGTGCAATGGGCAGAAAAGACGTCTCTTCCTGCAACGGCGGCCGTTCCCCGAAAGGCAGCTCTTTAAAGACGGTTTCTCCGGCTGCGGCGCTTTGCTCGCGATCGATATATTTGTAAACTATCCCCAGGCCCAGATACTGAGCCAGCAGGAACATGCCGAGGAGAAGAAGAGTCATCCACAGAGCATGTTTCATCGTCGAGAAAGAGTATCCGATGCTTTATATACCTATTGCAGGCCCACTCCTAAAAAAGCCGTCGGGATGCTCTCTCTTTGCTGCTTTCTGACTATCTCCTCAAACAGCGGAATCTTCACCGGCACGGCAAATCGGGTGAACGTGCTGGTTACTAACGCTTCCCCTTTATCCAGCGCAGCAATATTCCGATTGTCCTGGCTTAAGTCCTGCGGCGCCGATTCAATGACTGCTTGCCGTTCCGTATTCATCTCTAGGCCAAGGATTATTTTCGTGTTCATGTTCGCTAGGATTGTTTTCGGAATTTCCGACGGCACTTGGGTGATGGCGATCAAGCCGACTTTAAACTTCCTTCCTTCTCGAGCAATAGTCTCGAAAATATTGCTGCCCTGCTCCAGGACACTTTTGCCCAACACTCGGGGAGCCTCTTCTAAAACAATGGAAATGACCGGCTTTTCTGCAAGCTGGCCCAGGCGCTTGTAATATTTATACCGTTCAAAAATCTCGGCAGTGATGATGCTGCCCACCAGAATCTCCAGCGCTCCAGAGAAATAGCTAGTGTCGATAATGACTGTTTTTCCCGCTTCCAGATCTTTGCAGATCTGCCCCACCGTCTGCTCGCCGGCAACCGGATCGAAAATTCCCTGGCAGGCCAGCTTTCCGTCGGAAAAATCGATGCCCAGCAGGGAAATAAGTTTTCGTTTGACGACGGCGATCGTATCTTCATGGAAATGCACATGGGCAATGGGCTCTTCCCGCAGGACGCTTTCGATCCACGTACTGCCAAACTTCCGATGATACACATACAGGCATTGCCGCTGCGGATCGCTTAAGCTGATCGCTCCCGAGAAATGCTCCGGCTTGAGGTTTTTCAAGTTTATTTTGAGGGAATAGGCTCCCGGCGGCGGATTGATCGGCGTGTAGTACGCAACCTGCTCGGGGTGCGGATGGTCTTTTAGGCCTAATCCCGTTCGCCCATAATACTCATCATGCGGATCGAGCACCAGCATCCCCGCATATGCTTTACTGGTAACATCCCACAGCAGGGTGGACATCAGATTGCTTTTTCCTTTTCCGGTACTCGCCGGGATGAGGATGTGGTGGCTCAGGACCTCAGCACCCGGCAAAGAAATAGGAAATTGCAGGACCTTGCTGCCGCTGCGCAGCTGGCCGAGATACAATGGTGTTTTTGGTGTCGTAATGAACGACAGGTCTTCTTTTCTCACGGCGCGGACTTGCTGAAAAAAAGCGGGAAGAGATTTGCACATGGCCTGGCTTTTCCCGCTCGTTAACAACGGCTTGAGCAACGCCAGCTGGTAATTTCGCAGATGCTCGTCGAGAAGGGAGAATTCTCCCTCTTCCAGATTCATGCCCGCCACCATCTCCAGATTTTGCGGTGAAATCTGGCTGCCGTACAGCAGATCATAGGCTTGCAGCAGAAAAGTGGTGGTGCCGTCCTCTATGATAAAGAGTTCTCCAAGCTCTACTTGCTGGCCGGCTTTAATGCGCATGACAATCTTGCTGAAATCTCCCGCTACGATCTGGCCTTTGAGCATGAAAAGGGTGAAGGGTTGGTATTTTTAAGAATTTAGTTGGTTCGGCACAGTTCAATTTCTGAGTGATTTCTGATATTTAAGCACTTTTCACGACAGAGAGAACGTGTTTTTTCTACAATTTTGCCTTATCTTTGGCAAAAATTCATTATTTTCATGAAAAATCATGAAATTTTAGTGTTTTCAG
>JAUYQE010000116.1 GCA_030695605.1 Nanobdellota archaeon | reverse complement strand
CCTCTCTTCTGAAAGAGCTCTTTCTCCAGCGCCTGCTTCATCGCTTACTATTTCTATCTCCTATGAAAACGTTCCTCAAAAATATGCGCCTGCTCATTTTACGGCTCTTTTTCTTTCCCGCTATCGTTTTTTAGAAAATCTTCTGCGCGGGCGCCGGGAATTGCAAGGGGTCATAACTATTTGCCGGCTTCTAGAAAAAAAAGAGAAAGATCGTGTTTCTCTTATTGCCCTGGTGACAGAAATAAGCGAAACCAAGAAAGGGCATCTTCTTCTCACGGTCGAGGATCCGACGGGAAAACTTACCATTTTTGTTTCCCAGGAAAATAAAGCGCTGCTGGCCGCAGCCAAAGAAATCGTTCCTGACGAAGTTCTTGGCATTCTCGGCACGGCCCAGAAAGACTTTTTTGTAGTCGAGGATTTTTTCTGGCCAGACCTCCCCCTGCAGACGGAGCTCAAGAAAAGTGACCAGGATCAATCAGTGGTTTTTCTTTCTGACATTCATGTCGGCTCCAAGCTGTTCCTGGAGAAAGAATTTAAAAAATTTCTCCAATGGCTTCGGGGAGATTTTGGCACGGCCGAGCAGCGGGAGATGTCCAAAAAAGTTGCCTATGTGGTCATTGCTGGCGATGTGGTTGATGGAGTGGGCATTTACCCCTCCCAGGAAGAAGAGTTGGCCATTACCGACATTCGCGAGCAGTATCGGCTTTTTGCCGCTTTTCTGAGGGAAATTCCCCTTGATAAACAGGTTGTTATTTGTCCTGGAAATCATGATATGATCCATTTGGCTGAGCCCCAGCCGATCTTTTACAAAGAGATTGCCCCGGAACTCCACCAGCTTCCGCACGTAACCCTTGTCACAAATCCTGCGGTCATCATCATCGGAAAAACCCCCACTTTTTCCGGCTTTGACATTTTGATGTATCACGGATATAGCTTTGATTATTACGTTGCCCAGGTCGAAGCATTGCGCAATAGGGGGGGCTATCGCCGGGCCGATCTGATCATGCAGTTTCTCCTCAAGCGGCGGCATTTGGCTCCCACGTTCGGCTCCACACCCTACTTCCCGGGCCATAAAGAAGACCCCCTGCTTATCAGAAAAATTCCTGACTTCTTTGTTTCTGGGCACATTCACTATTCCTGTGTTGCCCATTATCGAGGTGTTACCCTCATTTCCGGAAGCTGCTGGCAGGGAAAGACTTCTTTTCAGGAAAAGCTAGGCCACGAGCCGGAGCCAGGGAGGGTGCCGGTGATCAATCTCCAAACGCGGGAGGTCAAGATTTTACGCTTTATTTGATTTGCAAGAGATTAAAAAAAGAAAAAAAAGTTCAAAAATAACCATGGAAGCCACCAAAAAAACTTTAGCGGCATCTCCGGCTTTGGAGCACTATTTCCAGGAGATTCAACAGAAAGTTGACGAAAGTTATCGGCGGGCAGCAGCCGCGCGGCAAAAAGGCCTGGATCCGGAAGAAGAGGTTCCCATTCCGCTGGCTAAAAACATGGCCGAGCGCGTCGTGGGCCTCATTTCTGTCGTCGCTCCACAGATTGCTACGACTGCCCTTCCTCAGCGCATCATCGATCTTGAAAAAGAATATGGCTTTCTCGACTGGCGGATTGGCTTGAGAATTGCAGAAGAAGTAGCCAGGCAACAGTTTTGTTCTTTTTCCACGAAAGAAGAAGCCATGGAGGTGGGCATTCGCGTTGGTTTCGCGTATCTCACTTTGGGCATTGTTTCCGCTCCCCTGGAAGGCTTTATCGGCCTGAAGATTAAAAAGCGGCGTGATGGGAAAGAATACTTTGCCTTACAGTATGCTGGTCCCATTCGGGCAGCAGGTGGCACGGGACAGTCTATTTCTGTTATCATTGCCGATTATGTACGCCTGAAAATGGGCTATGCATCGTACGACCCGGATCAGACGGAGATCAATCGCTACATCACCGAAATTTCTGATTATCATGAGCGCGTTACTAACCTCCAATACCGCCCCTCCGAAGAAGAATTAAAATTCCTACTTTCCCATATTCCCGTCGAGATTGATGGCGAGCCCACGGAAAAGATTACCGTTTCTAACTATAAAGACTTGCCGCGCATCGCCACCAATTGCATCCGGGGTGGCATGGCGCTGGTTTTGGCAGAAGGGATTTCTCAAAAAGCCCCCAAGATCTGGAAGAATGTGGCAAAATGGGGAAGTGCGTTCGGCTTAGATTGGAGCTGGCTGAAGGAATTTCTGGCAGTGAAAGAGAGAGTTCATGCCCAAGACAGCTCCAAAGCGTCCCTTGCCGAAGCGGGAAAAAAGAGCGTTGTTCCCAATACGACCTATTTGATGGACCTGGTTGCAGGGAGGCCCATTTTAACGCACCCCTTGGCTGCAGGTGGTTTCCGTTTGCGGTATGGCCGGAGCAGAACGTGTGGCATGTATGCGATCGGGCTGCATCCCGCCACGATGGCAGTTCTCGACAAGTATATTGCCATTGGTACACAGCTGAAAGTCGAAAGGCCGAGAAAAAGCGCTTCCGTTACCGTCTGTGAGACTATCGAAGGGCCCATCGTTCGCCTGAAAAATGGATCCGTCTTAGCTCTGCTGAGTGAAGAGGAAGCCCGCCCGATTCTTACTGATGTTGAGAGCATCCTTTTCTTGGGCGACATGCTTGTAAACTATGGAGATTTCTCAGACAGTGGCCATTCTTTGGTTCCTGTGGGCTATTGTCCAGAATGGTGGGCACTGGAGATGGAAAAAGCGCTGGGAACTCTCGCTGCGTTGTCCTTTGCTGAAAAAGCTGAGCATCTGTCTGTATCCGAAGCTCGCCTGCGGGAGCTTCTGGAAGAGCCTTTAATTCATGTTCCCTCCTGGCCGGAAGCCGTGCAGCTGAGTGAGGCTCTTCAGATTCCTTTACATCCCCAGTACACGTTCTATTGGAAGCTGCTTTCCGGGAAAGAGCTCCTGCAGCTCCGCGCCTATCTCCGTTCTGGAAAACTGAAAAAAGAAAATGGGATGATCCAAAAACTCATTCTTTCCTTCGATAAAACCTCTGCTGAGCACCAGCTCGCCAAAAATGCTCTGGAAAAAGCCGGCATTCCCCATACGATGATTATCGCGGATACGCTGCTTTTGCAAAAAGAAGAAGCGGAAATTCTGGCTTTGTGCCTAGCATTGGAGCCGGAAGAGAGTGCTGAACGAGCCGAAGCACTTCAGCATGCTGCAGAAGAAAAAGATGGGCTCGGGTTCATTTCATTGCTCAGCTCCCTCCAGTTTCGGGACAAAGCCGGCACGTTCATCGGCGCGCGCATGGGCCGGCCGGAAAAGGCCAAAATGCGCCATCTGACCGGTTCGCCGCAGTGCATGTTTCCTGTCGGTGAAGAAGGGGATCGCTTGCGCAGCTTTCAGGCCGCGCTCAAAGCCGGAAAAGTTCGCAGCACCTTCCCGGCGTATTTCTGTTCCGCTTGCCAGAAAGAGATGATCTATCCGCGTTGCGAAGAGTGCGGCCAGCCCTGCCAGAAAACCTATCATTGCCGCTTCTGCGGATCGGTCAAAGAAGAAGCCTGCCGTCATGGTGCCGGTGCCGCCAAGCCCTATAAGCAAACAGAGCTGCCCATTCAATACTATTTCTCCAAAGCCTTGCAGCGGCTCGGCGAAAAAGTCTATCCGGATCTTATCAAGGGGATTCGGGGAACCTCGAACAAGAACCATGTCGTTGAGCACCTTGCCAAAGGCATCCTCCGTGCAAAGCACCACATCTATGTCAATAAGGATGGTACAACCCGTTTTGATTGCACCGAATTGCCCATCACGCATTTTAAGCCGAAAGAAATAGGGACGGCGGTCGAGAAACTCCGAGAGCTGGGGTATGAAAAGGATATTGCTGGAAAAGCCTTGGCAGATGATAACCAGGTCCTCGAGCTCCGGCCGCAGGACGTCATCCTGCCGGGCTTTAACTCGCTCGAAGAATCCGCTTCTCAGGTGCTGTTGCGAGTCGCACAGTTCATTGATGACCTTCTCGTGCGGTTCTACCGGCTCGAGCCTTTTTATAATTTGAAAAAGCCCCAGGATCTGGTCGGCCATCTGGTAGTCGGTTTAGCCCCCCATATTTCTGTCGGCCTAGTCGGCAGGATCATTGGCTTTTCAGAAACGCAGGGGCTTTTTGCGCATCCCATGTTCCATGCGGGGATGCGAAGAGACTGTGACGGGGATGAATGCTCCATAAAGCTGCTCATGGATGCCCTGCTGAACTTCTCCCGGCAATATCTCCCGGAAAAGAGAGGAGCAAAAACTATGGATGCTGCGCTCGTGCTGACGTCGATTCTAAATCCCGCTGAAGTCGATGACCAAGTATTACAGATGGATGTGGGGTGGAAATATCCTTTGGAATTGTACGAAGCCGCATTGGAAATGAAATCTCCCGGCGAAGTCAAAAGCAACGGAAAGAAAGTCGAGCAGCTTGCTGACCGCCTCGGCAAGCCCGAGCAGTACGAAGGCTGGGGGTTTACCCATCCTGTTGATAACATCAACAAAGGCATCCAGTGTTCCGCCTACAAGACTTTGCCATCCATGGAAGAAAAGCTGCTGGGACAGATGGAGCTGGCCAGAAAAATCCGGGCCGTGGACTTGGATGATGTCGCTCGCTTGGTCATTCAGAAACACTTCCTGCGGGACATCAAAGGTAATTTACGCAAATTTTCATCACAGCAGTTCCGCTGTGTGAAATGTAATGCTAAATATCGGCGGCCGCCGCTGCGCGGAAAATGCCAGCAGTGCGGCGGGAATTTATTGTTTACGATCACCGAAGGCTCTGTAGTGAAGTACTTGGGGTTTTCCTTGGCACTTGCGGAGAAATATGACTTTTCTCCCTACTTGAAGCAAACGCTGGAGCTGCTGCGGATCAACATTGAGAAGATCTTTGGGAAAGCGAAAGAAAAGCAGGTGGGACTGGGGAGCTTTTTGTGAGACACAGTAATACTATTGTGGAGTAGCACTTTCACCAAAACATTTATAACTAAGCAATCTTTTTGTCACTTCATGGCTGAAATGCAAATCGCTCCAGAAGAAACCCTCGAAGGAAAAGTAGTGCTCCAGAACGATCCTTCTTTTTTGAATATGGTTAACTGCTGGGCGTTAAACATCGAAACGCTCCTGGGAAAATTGCGGCTGAGAGCCTGGACCTATGAGCCGCCGCACCTTGATGCTCTTATTCCCGAATCTATTCCTGACGCTGAGCGGCCGATCCTGAAAGAAATTCTTAACCACTATTGTGCCTCGAGTACGCTTCCTGAAGAAATTGGGGTTACCGGAGTTTCTCAAACCGATCCCGTTCTGAAAAACGCTCCTGAATGGTCCGGAGGTGTTGCGGCTTGGCAGCACTGTGTGTACACCAGAGCACGGAAGGATATAGACGAATTGCTTCCTTTGATAGAGCAGCAGATTAAAAGAGATGCGCAGCAGAGGCTGCAGCCCCTTCTGGAACGGATCCAAGCATACGGTTTTCAACTCCCCAAAAGTGTGCAACTCAATGGGTGCCTTACGGCAGAAATGTGGCGTATCCGCAGGCACAGTTCAATTTCTGAGTGATTTCTGATATTTAAGCACTTTTCACGACAGAGAGAACGTGTTTTTTCTACAATTTTGCCTTATCTTTGGCAAAAATTCATTATTTTCATGAAAAATCATGAAATTTTAGTGTTTTCAG
>JAUYQE010000008.1 GCA_030695605.1 Nanobdellota archaeon | reverse complement strand
ACACCGATTTTTCAATAGCGCTCAGCAAGGCCGGAATACCGCCGCGATCCTGCACGCCGGAGATATTGTCGACTTCGTCGATCAGGATGATCTTCGGCCGCATGAATAACGACTGCTGGCCCAGTGCCGCATTCAGGAAAGAAGACAGTGCGTCTGCATTCCGTAGGTCGGAAGAATTCAGCTCTAAGACGTCGGCTTGCAGTTCTTGAGCAAGCGCATATACAGCAGACGTTTTTCCTGTTCCGATGGGGCCATGGAGCAAAGCCGCTTTCTGCTTCTGCTGGCGATAACTCTGGATGAAAGTCTTGAGCGCGGTAACGGCCTCTTCCTGGCCGACAATTTCTGTACTATTTTTTGGCGCGTAGGTGACGGTGAAAAGGGCCATGAGGAAAGAACGGAAAGTTCCGCCCATCGTTGAGAGAGCAGTACCTTTAAATACCTTTTTCCTTTTTCTGTTCGTATGCTTTTTTTCATCATCCAGGCTCTCTATTACTTCTTGCCCGCATACGTTGCCAACATGGCGCCAGTACTCTTCAAAAGGATTCCTTTCGGCGGCAAGCCGGTGCAGCAGAAGCTCTTGGGTGCCCATAAAACATGGCGGGGGCTCATCATCGCTCCCGTGATGGGAATGCTCATCTTCTGGCTGCAGAAGCTGGCTTATAAAAGTGGCTTTCAGGAAGTAGCACTCATCGACTACAGCGACTTTTCTCTGCTGTTCGGCTTCCTGCTCGGCAGCGGCGCTATCCTCGGCGATTTGGTAAAGAGCTTCTTCAAGCGCCGCCGGGGGATTAAAGCCGGACAGAGCTGGAAGCCTTGGGATCAGCTGGATTTCGTTTTCGGCGCTTTAGCGCTCTCGTTTTTTGTGTATGTGCCGCCGGCGGAAGTTGTTTTGGCCTTGCTGGTGCTCAGCCCGGTGCTGCACCTGGCCGGAAGTTATATCGGCTTTCAGGTAAAACTAAAAAAAGAAAAGTTCTAGATCCGTTTATGACTTTATTTTTCTTTCCAAAATCCATGGCAGCTGCACGGCCAAAGAATACAACGCAACTACTCCAGCACTTAAGTACGCGGGGATGGGCTGCTGTATGGCCAAAAAGAGCAGCACCAGAGTTCTCGCAAAGAGCACGGGCGCAGTAAACTTGGAGAGGAAGTATACCAGCTGCGCAGCAGAGAACAAAAGAATAACAAGGATGACAAAATAGTCCTGCAGTTCCCCGGCAATGCGGACCAGCAGCAGGAGCGCTATCAGCTGATCACTGGTATAATCGAGGTACTTTCCGAAAGGCGATGGCTTGGTTATGCGGGCCACCATGCCATCCAAGGCATCAGCGAGAAGGTGGAAGATGGAAAAGAGCACAAAGAGAAAGTGATTTGTGAACAGGAAGAAGACGGCAGCCAGGCCCAACAGGAAAGAGGCCAGAGTTACGACTGAAGCCGGAATTCCTGCCCGAACCAGCGGTTCGGCCATCCAGGAGAGCTTCTGGGACCGATAGCGCCGCCAGCGGTCCATGGCGTTCTGCACAAAAGTCGTGAAAGAGTCGAGCATGAGTTCGGGAAAAGAAAAAGGTATAGATATACTTTTTGCTAGAATGACGCTGTTTTCCTTTTTTTTCTCGTCGAGAAAGAAGCCATTTCCCGTCGACAAAACTGCCCCAGACAGAAACGTTTAAATACTTTGAATCTTTCTCTTTTCCCTAAAAAATAGAGAGGTGTGAGAATCATGTCAGAAGTTGTAAAACATGTTGGTGTGAAAAAGGCGTCGGGGTACTTGTATTTCCTCGACAAGCACGGAGATGTAGCTCGCGCAGCCATGAGCCGTGCTGGCCGCACGAAAGGCAAAGCGAAAATCCAGGTCGTGGCCCGCGTGGGCGTGAAGAGAGTATCTGGCTATTTGTATTTCATTGACGGCAAAGGGAACGTGTGCCGGGCAAAGATGGCTCGGGGACGAAAAGCCGGCAAGAAGAAAGCTGCCAAGAAGGGCATGAAGAGAAAGCCGGCCCGGAAAGCGGCGCGAAAGAGAAAGAGATAAGCTCTTTCTTTTTTCTTTTTTTTCTGAATGTTTTCCATAAAGTTTATTTGGGTGAAAGAGTATCCTGTTACTCATGAACGTCAAACCCTTCGCTGAAAGTGACCGGAAGCCTTTGGAAGAAATCGCTCGTTTTGCGTATGTAGTGTATGACCAAGGATCTCCAGTGCTTCCGATACAGGGATATTTGCCGGCGGTGCCGCCGCTTCCGGCGCCCTACGACCAAGATCCGGTGGTAATCCCCTGCTGCCGTGATGTGAGCGAAGAGTTTCAGGAGTGTTTACTTTCTCCTTGGAGATACACGATTCGCGAAGATGCTTTTTACGCTGTTGGTAAGAAAAAAGATCGCATTGGCTTTCTCTGTACCTTCCAATTCTTTGAATCGAATAGCACCGGCAAAGAGCGTATTTGGTTTGCGTTCTTGGATCCCGCGTACGCCTCCAAAGAAACGGCAGATGTGGAGTTGCTGTTGGCCGTGAGAAAGAAGAAATAATCGTTTCACCGACGAAAAACTCTCCCTCTCTAAAACCTTCATCCTTGACTTCAATTATCTTTATATAGCTTCTTTCCTCTGAGCATTTCCGTGACCAATGCTTCCCGTGAAAACCGCCTGAATGAGCTTTCTGCCCAAGAATGGCTACGCTTCACGAAGACGTGGTTTGTGCACAATCCGCCGCCGCGGAAGAAGAAAGAGATGCTCCATCCCGCCAAGTACCCCGAAGGGCTGATTGAGGAGTTCATCCGCTTCTTCACCAAATCTGGCCAGCTGGTTTTTGATCCATTTCTGGGAACGGGCAGCACGCTCATTGCAGCCCATAACGCCGGCAGGAATGGCTTAGGCATCGAGCTGCTGGAGAAGTACGCAGCCATCGCTCGGGAGCGCTTGCGGGGTTTGGATGGACAGTTACAGCTGGCAGCAGGCGGAACGAAAGTGCATTGCCAGCAGCAGGTGATTCAAGGCGATGCGTCAAACCTTCATCAGATCTGGCAGGAGCATCAGCTGCCATCTGTTGATTTTGTGATTACTTCTCCACCGTACGGGCCGATGCTCAACAAGAAAGGCTTAGTTTCTAAAGAGCGGGAAGAGAAAGGCTTAGACGTGAAATACAGCGACGAGGCTGCGGATCTCGGCAATATCGCTTCTTTTGACGAATTTGTCGAGCGGCTGGTGCAGATATTTGTATCACTAAAGCCATATATGAACCCTGGCGGGCATCTGGCCATCATTCTCAAGAACTACTTGGACAAAGGAGAATATCGCACCCTGGCGTGGGACGTGGGAAAAGCCTTAAGCACGCATTTCCAGTTACGGGGCGAAAGGCTCTGGTGCCAAGATAACAAGACGCTCTATCCGTATGGGTATCGCTACAGCTTTGTGCCCAATGTGCACCATCATTATTGCTTGATTTTAAGAAAAGAACCCGAGGTGGGGAATAAAAAGCAAGGGAAGAACGAAGAAAATCCG
>JAUYQE010000124.1 GCA_030695605.1 Nanobdellota archaeon | reverse complement strand
GGAAATTTTAAGTTTGTAGGTCTCTTTTAGCAATCGAGAGATGGCATCATAAGAAAGACATTCTGTTCGTAAACTGCCAAGAAAAGCAGTCACATTTGGTCCATAAAACCCTCTCTGGAGATTTGCACCAGAATCAATCTCTGCTCCACAGGAGCAGTGATAGAGTGCAACCCGATATTGGGTGGTGATAAATTTTGGTTGAGGAATGTCCATCTGGCGAAAAGTATAATGGTCGTATGGGGCTCCTAATTGTAGTTTACATTCTGGACAAGAATCTTTCTTCACTTCTATATTTTGATCGGGGGGTGGCATTTGGATACCCCCACCATTGCCACCTACGGGCTTCCCAGTGAAGCGTGGCTTTGATTCGTCTCGTTCAGTATTCTTTTTGGAGCGAATTTTAGAACTTGGAGTGTGGGGGTTGTCAAACGCTTTGAGCAAATGCTCAAACTGATCGATTTTGGCTTTGAGATCAAATATGATCTCAATAAGTTGGTTTTTGCTCAACTGTCGCAATTCTTTTTTCTCCATGAAACAAGAATATCCAATGAATTTAAAGGTTTTTTCGAGTACTTAAAAAAGGTAACGAGGAAACTTAATACGTACTTTTCTTCGACATATTGAAAAAGATATCGGCTGCTTCCTGCGCACTCTTCCCGCGAAGGAGAGCGATTGCCAATTCATTCGAAGGCCGGAGAAAGAGTTGCGCAATTTTATCTTTTAAAGGCGTAGTTGTTCTACTCGTATCAGTCCAAAAGCTAAAGGGCTGATTGTAGCCGATGAAACAGCCATTTTTCTGCGTGCATATTTTTCCAAGTGAAGCTGCTGCGCTACACGCTCTTGCGTAGGTCAACTTTCCTATCAGAAAGTGGTGATTCTCTCCCTCTCGGATAAGATACTCTTCTTTTCCCTCCACTTTATCTCCGTAAATTGTAGTTTCATCACCATGTGCATTAAAGAGAAGGAGTTGCGGATCCTGCTTTGTTATACTTTCTTCCAAGATTTTTTTTCGCAATTTCGGACGCTTTAATTGGATAACCGTGATATTTTTTCGCTCTGCAAACTTTATCAATTCCTCAGCATAGCAATATAAGTAAGAAGTCGCGTCGTCATAATTGGGCATGGTAATTATCGCTTTCATTCTGACAAAGTCTTAGAAAACTCACCGCTGGCTAGTGCTTTCATAAACTTAAGCTGCATTTTCGCAAAGATAACTCCAATGTTGTCCTCTTTTTCTACATGTCGTTTCAGTTCTTCTTTGGTAAACGTGCCCTCATTACCAATAGATAATTTAAAGTGGGGGGGAATCGTTTCTAATCTCCACAGTACAATTTTTTTCAATTCATGGGATATATTCTCGTTCATAAGACACCCAGTTCTTTGAGAATTTTTAATATTTTCGTTCCAGTTATAGACCCGCTCTTCACTTCTATAACCGCAGCGACCCAAGTGTACGGTTTATCATCTATAACGGCGATAACTTCCTCTGACTTCACTTTTTCTGGAAGATTGGCAAAAGCTTTGAGGAATTTAGTTCGGAGGTCAGTTACCATTAAGCCTAGCAAATAGAAAGGCTATATAAAAATTCTTGTTTTTTTGGGCTCTGCTGAAATCCTTGCTGCTTTGGGTGGGAGTGAGCGCACGCCAGCACAAGCAGGCTGTCTCCCTTCATCAAAGAGAGAAGCTTTCCGTTGTCGCTACATTTATAAATATTAAAGAATTGATTCTTTTTCAGATATGGACGTAAAAAGAGGCATTTTGATACTTGTAGTTCTGTTGGTATTGAGCAGTGCGGGGGTTGTGGCTTTTCAGACATTCCCCATTATTGTTTGGCATGGGCAATGTGATGCCGATGGTTGCAATCCCAAAGAGGTTGACCATTATTTTCCTTCTTTGCTTGGTGCCAAAAATGAGATGAACAATGACCACGATTCCAGTTGTGACACACTCGACTGGGAAGAATGGCCTAAGTCTCCTACACCACCTCTCACCGGCTGTTATTTTGAAGCAGTGGATCTTGCAAGTGGAACGTTCGAGGACGATGTTTGTGCTTGGAGTATCGCTCCCAGTGGGAACTTCGTAACGAGCGAAGCAAAGAGAATGGATGGTCAAAGCAATGTTGATAATAGTTGCCCCGATGGCGATCAGCATGACAATTGGTATTGTGCCGACGGTAATTGGGAAGAAGCGGAAGGCGTGTTAAAAACTCCGATTCGCTCTAATGGGGGGAGAGGGCTGCTTTG
Organism: Nanobdellota archaeon; assembly: GCA_030695605.1. Lineage (GTDB taxonomy): Archaea > Nanobdellota > Nanobdellia > Woesearchaeales > GW2011-AR9 > JAUYQE01. The sequence continues at coordinate 5,696 of JAUYQE010000124.1, read as the reverse complement.
TAACGGTTTCGAAGGTCTTTGGTATCAGTGTGACGCAACCGTTATTGGTCAGACCACAACTCTTGGGGAAGGTGAAGAAGCTCCAACGTACATCTGTCTCTCAAATGCTGTTGGCAGTTATGAATGGGCGGATGTGAAACAGATTAGCGAAACCCTCGATAGCGACGCTGATGGCGTTCCTAATGCTCTTGACTGTGGTCCTTATAACGGTGATGTTTTTGGCAAGTATCCTGTTGGTTGCGGTGGCGATAGCGGTGTTGACTGTCTGTTTGGAGCCGACGCTCAAGAAAGTTGCGATGACGGAATTGACAACGATTGCAGCGCCTGGAATGGCAATTCGATGGCTATTTATCTTTATGCCAACGTAAATGACGACTGCGACCTTCCGGAATACGAAGCAGCCTGTGAAGCATCTCCTGTAAACGGAGACTGGCTTTCTTCTTCCACCGGCAACAATTGCTGCGGCGATGATGGCTTGGCGGATTTAGGCACGATTGCAGAGAATACAGAAGTAGCCGGACGTAAAGCTATCTGTCTCAGCCAGGATAAGAGTTTAGTAGGATTTGACGACGAGGCTGCTGCTGGAATACTCGGGGCAGGAACCGGCTGGAAATGGGTAGATGCCCCCGATGGCGCCTTTAAGATTTTTACTATCAACAAAGCGTATGATGTCGTTTCCAACGGCGCGCAGTGGTATGCCTGTAATGCCACGAACGAGGGATCTTTAGACCCGACACCGTCCAGCGCCGTTCCTTCGGAAGGAGAAACATATGACACACTTGTCAAGACCAGCAACCGCTTCTTCTGCTACGATGAAGGCAATTACTGGAGCTGGGCGGAATGTGTTGCTGAACGTTCTGCTGCAGAAAACAGCGGCGTCAAAGTGCGGGAAAAAGGCCAGGGGCTCTTTACTTTACCCGTTCTGCCTGAAGAGGCTACGGCTGTTTCCATCGCTATCGATGCCTACTCCCCGTACTATGGCGAAGACCAGAGCTTCCCGCTGGACTTTACCGGCTACGAGTTTCTGAACTTTCAGGTGCAATTTGTTCCTGCGCCAGGCAGTTCTTTGGAAGACCATGTGCCTTTCTCCCTCTTCTTAGAGATCTATGGCCCTGACGAGGAGTTATATTTCCGGAAAGATGTCTTAGGCGATATCGTTAGCAGACCGCCTTTTGAAGTCGGAAAGTTCTTGCACGTTACCGTTCCGATCGCCCCTTTCTTCGGCGTTACATCCTTGGTCATTCGAAACGATCAAGACCTCCCCCTGATGATAAAGGACCTCTATCTCAGCAGCGGCGATCAGGAATTCCTCTGTTCCGGGGAGGCATCGGCAACCAAAAATGTCTGGATCGAGAATATCGACCATGGGGCGGGAAAGATCACGGGAGAAGAGATTTGTATAGAGCAATATGGTAATAATGCTTGGCTGGGCGATGACGACGATGTTGAAGAAGCTGCTGCTAATTGCTGCGGCAATAATGGTAACGGCGGCAGCGGGGAATATTATGCCGGAGCGAGCCGTGAAAACGCCGATGGAAATAACTATGCCTGCTGGAATTCGCAGGCCATCGCTGAGAAAGAGGCGATAACGAATGTGGAGTTTGAAGCGACATTCACTAATGATCCGGTCTCTCCTGCGGGAGCGGACCAGTTTTTAAGGGAGGATGTGAATGTTGAAGTTGCTTACACCTGCGACGAGATCTCGACGCAAGCACCCGCAACGGGAGAAATCGACACGTCAGTATTTAACATTGTGCGGGGCTCGTTTCCTTGGTTCTTCTCCAATTATCTTTCCGAACGGGAGAATAAAAAGGTACTAGCAATCGGACCAGACCCAATAATGCCCATTTTTAAAGTGTATGCCGGAGCTTTGTTTTGTGATCCCAATACGGTTTCAGCACAACTCACGAACCTTAACTCGAGAAACACCTCGGTTTATTTCTTTAACAAAAATACCAATAGAAAAATTGGGTCGAGCATTTCTCCTGGGGATTTTGACGACATCGATGATGTTGAAATCATCGCCGAGCTGACGCGTGCAGGGCTTTCTGCTCTCCAAGAACAAAGAAGACAATTCCTTGGTTCAGAGTCCGAAACAAAATCTTTCACCTACCCCTGCAACGCCACTGAGTGCCTCTTGCCCTTGCCCCACGCCACCACCTTCGTTGCTAACAAGCACCCTGGCTTGTACGATCTCTATCTGATAACGATGGATCCAGAAACCGAAGAAGTACGCCAAACTCTCGTCGACGAAACCGGTAGTGAAGTTATCATGCCGGCCATACTCAAAGCAGTGAACGTCCCGCAGCAGGTGGTTTTCATCAGCGATGAGCAGGACATTGGCTTCTACGGCTGCGAAGCACCCCAGTACATCACAGCAACTGAGGAATTAGAGGAAAATGTCAATTTCTGCTCGCCGAAAGCGGGGCAGATTTGTGCACCGAGCAGCATCGCCGTTGGTGGCGTACCGTCGTGGAGCGCTGAGGATTTGCAGCAGATTGGATATGCCGACACTGTAGAAATTCCGACCAGCGTTTCCGAACTTCTGATGAAGCCGGACCCCGAGATTACGGAAGAAGAAAAAGCCGCTCTCGGCAGAATACACCAAGCTTCCGTTCTTCCGGGAAGGAATTTCCTGCCTAATGCAGAATTTAGTTTTGTAGGAAATGAAGTTCCTGGCTGGACTCTTTTCTCCTCGCGGCCATTGCGGGAAGTGTTCAGTAGCGAAAAAGCAGAATTGCGTTCCGGCGAAGTGCTCCGTTCCGAACGCTTAGCTGTTCCTTCCGGTGTTACCCTTGATTTTTCTGCAGTTTCTCTCGAACGATGCCCGGTGCAGTTCTTCCTCTCCAACACGGATGGCGATAAACATCCCCAAACGGTGAAAAGGTTTTCAACGGGCACTAATTCTTTTGTCGTCGTAGAATTCTCAGGGCCAGCCGCAGGGAAACTCAGCTGCACCATAGAAAATCCCCTCTTACAAATCGTCGACGATCTCGATCCCGCCGCATATGATACAGAAGATTCTCTGCGGGATCAGCCCCTTTCTCTTCTCCGCCAAGGGCAAGCCTGCTGCCCGAACAATTACTGCTGGAATGGCTTTACCTGTGTGGCGCCGATGGAAGATTCTCCGCTGCTTGCCGAGCCCGTCGGTGAGGACCGCCATTACCGCTGCATTGCCGGCGAGTGGACGTACCAGCCGAAAAAAACAAACTGGCGGGGAGTTGAAGGGTTTTGCAGCGCCCAAAATGAATGCTTTGTCTCATCGGAAGGCAGCTCGGCCGTTACCGCTCCGCAGCTCTTTGCCAATGGTTATGGTGCGGACTTCCCCAACTGCATCAATGATGGAGAAGTCCTCATTGACAATTACTGCCAAGAGGGCAACTGGATGAGCCGGACGCAAGCCGTAGCGGGGCGCCTGTTTGAGGTTGCGGATGGAAAAGAGTATGTACTGTATTGTACGGACTATCAAACTGCGCTCGTTACCCTTGATGTGGGGGATCTTTATCCGGGTGGTGATCCCAATCAGTTCTCTAGCGTACCGAGCTGTTTCTCAGATCTTAATTCTCAGCTTTCTCCTGAAGAAAACAAATGCATCAACAATGTCTGCATCCTGCAATACAAAGAAGGCAATGAATGGAAGACGGCTTTCGCGACGACTGTTAATAAGCCAATTACCGACGAGAATTCTTTTCTGAACGCTTTGGGTGTGAATCCGGAATCGTGCACCGGAAGTGCCTCAGGCTTCGTCAAATGCACCGTTGACGGAGCGGATGTCTGGTATGCTCAAGACCTGCAGGCGGTGGCATATGCGCGGGAAGAAATAGATCTTTCCGGTGCGGAGGGCTTTAGCTTCGACGCCTTACTCGGTCGGCTCGATGCGAATGCTCGGGATTTTATGAGCAGCGTTAAAAATTTCCGTGATCTCTACTTGTTGAACAAAGAGTGCCAAGGGCTATTTAGCTTGCTACAGCCCGATTGCAAAAGAGTCCGGGCGGTCAAAGAACTTGGCTTTGACGAGGAGCAGGAAGTTACCAAGACTCTGAAAGCTGAATACGAAGGCTTTGACACGCCGATATGTGAATATGTCGATAAGAGACGCGTAGCCTATCCGGATTTCCAGCGCCCTCTCCCTTTCGCTTCCGGAGAAGAGCCCTTACGCTGTTTTGTCAACGGTGATGTGCAGAAAGTCAAAGCCGTAACGGGAGCTGATTTCCTCTGGCCGCAGCTGACGGGAAAGCTACGCGTAGCTGAAGAGTAAGGCTTACTCCAATTCTCGGCCTGGCCTAAACGTAATGGTAAGGTACGGCGAGCTCAGGGCTTCGCAGAATAGTTGCGCCCGCTGCTGCGTGCTTCTTCCGAGGGAATCCATCAACGTTCTGGAATAACGGTCTGCCGTATAGAAAGCTTCAAGTGCATCGGCGATGCTCAGGTCATCCACCCCTTCTTGGCGATTGAGCTGGAGAGTGTACATGCCCTGCGGCGTCAGGACGTGAGAATGTATCGGGGCGTTTCCTTCGAATCCAATGAATACGGAGGGCAGAAGGCTCCAGAACATATAACTGGCCAGATCTTGATAAGAAGGAGGATGAAAAGCTCTTCCTTCCGGAGGATGGTTGTGATAGAAATGGAGCGCTTGGATACTCCTTTGAGGAATTTCTTGTGCAAAAAGCTGCTGAAGAAATTCTGTATCCCTCTCAACGTTATCTGCGCTTTCTTCACGTCCTACTTCATACCAACGAACACCGCCTCGGGAGTGCTCAACAGCTAGCCACAGCTCTTCAGTTTGTAAAGGCATGGCCGTTGCATAAAGCTGCCGTTCAAATTCTTCCCGTGAAAAATATTCTCCCCACAAATGGGTTAAAGAAGCATTAAAACGGGGCTGTTCAGCGTAGGAAAGACGTTCTGAAAAAGGTTCTTCAGCCTGAACTATTGCGGCTGTTTGGATTGTTGGTTCTTCCTGATGGGAAAGAGCACCCGCACATCCCGATGCCAGAGATGCAGCCAACAGCGCAACGCTTCCTCTCTTTCGTGTAAAATATTTTTGGTGATTCATGTTCTGCTCGAGAAGTTTGGGCTGTGGCGAAAAACTTATTGGCCTGTTCCCAATTGAAGATTTCCCCTTTCCCGCTCCAGCTCCAGGGTCAAGCAATATATCCGGGCAGCATGGGGTTCGAACATCGGATCGAAGTACCTTTCGGGGATAATGCACTCTCCACCAGTTGCTAGGTATGCCCATTCTCCGCAGCGGGGATGGATGATTGATGGATCCATTGAAGCTTCTAAATCAATATTTGGACACGTTGGAGGGGAAGTTGGGACCGGATTTGCATTTGTATCTGCTATATTAGCAAGGTTTTCTTTCAGGGGTTCATTGCTCGTTTGAGCTATTTTACTTCCAAAGTATATTCCGATACCTAGCCCTATTACTCCAACAGCCAAAAGAGGATTCACTTTGCTCATTTTCATTTAAATAAGAGAGTGGCTTTATAAACTTTTTGTCGTTTTTATCACTTTGTAGGGGTCAGAGTTTCATTGATAACAGGAGAATGTTCTTTTCTTCCTCGAACAATATTTATAAGCTCTTATTCTTTATCTTTTAGAATGGGGAAAAAAGAGGTGATACTTCCGAGCAGGCATGCTCAAGTCACCATCTTCATCATTCTGGGCATCGTCATTTTCCTGATTTTTGTTTTTCT
>JAUYQE010000111.1 GCA_030695605.1 Nanobdellota archaeon | reverse complement strand
AGGAAACGTTACTGCCTTAAATAAGTCGTGGAGAAGCGCTAAGCACGTGACAAATTCTTTGTCAACAGCTCTTCCCTGTTTCTCCCATTCTTCTGCAAGAAAAACTGCTACTTCGCGAACTTTCAGGCAGTGCCGGAAGATATTTTTTGGTACTTTATACTTGTCAAAATAGTCCAGGCATTGCTGTTCGGTGGGGAGGATCATGCATGTTCTCATTAATTCAACCGATATGGCAGCAAAGAAAGCCCACTTGGACTTTTATCTTTTTCTGTTTGATCTTTTTCTGTTTGCATCTGTTCTACTTTCTTTTCCAGCCCACCATCTTTCTTCCGCGAAACAAGCGGGGTATACTGCCCGGAAGGCCGAAAAGGTTCTTCCGCTCTCGGTGGGGAGTATCGGCGGCGCTCTTTTTCCCGCTCGTCTTCCGGCTGCGGGTAAGAAATTCCGCTGCCAAAACCGTACAGGGCGAGAGCACGAAACAATTCACTTTGCAGACGTTCTCCCCGCTCCCGATCGTAATCGCTCCCGATAAAGAGAGCAGCATCGGAATAGGGAACGTGAGCAGTGTGTGGCTGAGAAGAGCTGCGGTATCCGGGAGGGGAGGTTCGCTCTACATTGTACGCCCCCCCCTCACGAGGAGCTCCCCCATAGCTCGGTCTTTCACTCATGGTCTGATTATTTTGTTGTTGGATATCTTTCGATTAACGGTATTCTCGTTGGTATACTGGTCCTTCCGGAGGAGATCTTTTAACAGAAGGGCCCACAGCCGATCCCGGAGAGGCGCTGGGGATTTGATACGGCTCGTCAGGGCGCTTCCCTACGAGATCATATCTTCCCGCACGCTGAAAGCAGTATTGGGAAACCTGTCCTAATGCCTCCCGCAAAGCAGGATTCTGTTCTGCTCTCTGGCCATATTCCACCGCCATACCAACAGCAATGCCCAGATAGAGCGGATCCGTTGCCGGGCGATATTCGAGAGGGAGTGCTTCCAGCAGAAAAAGAGCCGTGAGATAATTCCCATTTTTAATTTCACCCTCGACAAGATTTCCTATGCCTCTCAATCCTTTCAAGTCAGCGTAAACTGCTTTAGAATCCGAGAATCTCGAGGTATAGCTCGGGGTGGGTACTGCCTCCCTCTTTCTAGACCCTAGTCTACCCTCCAAGCCTTCTGTTTCAGTTCCTCCTCTCGGAGTTCCTTTTCTTTCTGTATCTTTACTCATTTTTTTTCACCTTTTCTATGTTTTTTGATTATTAAAATCTACTTCTCTTTCTTCTCCGTAAATTCCGCATCAACGACATCGTCATCAGCGGACTTTCCGGCTCCTTGCTTGTCAGAACCTTTCGCCGATTGCTTGGCTGCGGCTTCCTGATAAATCTTTGCCCCGATTTCCTGCACGACTTTGTTGAGTGCTTCAATCTTGGCATTGATCTCTTCGGGCTCGTCAGATTTCCGCGCGTCTTCCAGCGCTTTCATCTGCTCTTCAATTTTCTTTTTGGTGCCGGCATCAACTTTGTCTTTGAACTCTTCGAGCACTTTCTTGGTCTGGAAGAGCACCGCATCGGCATTGTTCTCGGCATCTATCTTGGCTTTCTTTTTCTCGTCATCAGCAGCATGCTTTTCTGCCTCCTGCCGCATGCGCTCCACTTCGCCTTTGCTCAACGTACTGGAGCCAGTGATTTTGATCTTCTGCTCTTTGCCCGTTCCCAGATCCTTGGCGCTGACGTGCAGGATGCCGTTGGTGTCGATGTCAAACGTGACTTCCACCTGCGGCACGCCCCGCGGCGCAGGCGGAATGCCCATCAAATCAAACTGGCCGAGCAGCTTGTTGTCGGCAAACATGGGGCGCTCGCCTTGTGCAACGCGAATCGTTACCGCCGTCTGATTGTCCGCTGCCGTCGAGAAGATCTGCGATTTCTTCGTCGGCACAGTAGTATTTCGTTCAATCAGCTTGGTAAACACGCCGCCCAGCGTTTCAATGCCCAGGCTGAGGGGAGTAACATCCAACAGCAGGATATCTTTGATTTCTCCCGCCAGTACGCCCGCCTGGATCGCAGCGCCCACGGCTACGGCTTCATCCGGATTGACAGATTTGTCGCCTTCTTTGCCTAAGAGTCGGCGCACGAGCTCTTGCACTGCCGGAATTCTCGTTGATCCGCCGACGAGGATAACACGATTAATGTTGTCCGCTTTCAGGCCAGAGTCTTTTACTGCCTGCTTGACGGGGCTTTCCAGCCGCTTCAGGATATCGGCAATAAGCTCTTCAAACTTTGCTCGCGTGAGCTCTTCTTTCAAGTGCTTCGGCCCATGGCTGTCTGCGGTAATGAACGGAATGTTGATCTCCACTTTCATCTTCGATGAAAGCTCAATCTTGGCTTTCTCCGCAGCTTCTTTCAGCCGCTGCATGGCCGTGGCATCGTTTCGTAAGTCGATGCCCGTCGATCTCTTGAAGGTGCTCACTAAATTATCCATCAAAAGCTCATCGATATCATCGCCGCCCAGATGGTTATCACCGCTCGTGGATTTAACTTCAAACACGCCGCCACCCAATTCCAGGATGGAAACGTCGAACGTTCCCCCGCCAAAGTCAAAGACGAGGATAGTATGGTCTTTCTCCTGCTTGTCTAAACCGTACGCCAGCGCCGCCGCCGTGGGCTCGTTGATAATGCGCAGGACCTGCAAGCCGGCAATCTCTCCGGCATTTTTTGTCGCTTGGCGCTGGGAATCATTAAAGTACGCCGGCACCGTAATAACTGCTTTGGTGACGGGCTGGCCGATATGCGCTTCCGCATCGCGCTTCAGCTTCTGCAGAATCATGGCGGAAAGCTGTTCCGGGGTGTATTCTTTGCCGTCGATCTCCAGTTTCTCATTTGTTCCCATTTTCCGCTTGATGGAACGAATGGTATGGGAAGGATCGACGATAGCCTGATTTCTGGCGATTTGCCCGACGATGACTTCGTCTTCGCGCAAATGCACGACGCTCGGCGTGGTTCGCGTGCCTTCGGCATTGGTGATAATGACCGGCTTACCGCCTTCCATGACGGCCATCGCTGAAAAAGTGGTTCCTAAATCGATGCCAATGGTGGCTCCTGCTGTTTGTTTTTCACTCATTTTGAATTTCCTCCGTTTGATTTTTTTTTAATTTAGACTGTTATTATGCGTTTTGTTTTTCGGTGTTCTTTCCTGTTGCTGACGTGCTTTCGGTATCGCCAACGGCTGGCGACTGGTTTTCCCCTATATTGCCTTTTTTTCCGGCGCTGATGCTCACTTTTGCCGGGCGCAACAACCGCCCGTGGAGCGTGTATCCTTTCTGCAGCTGGGCGACAATCCTATTTTCGGGAAGGTCCGATGCTATTTTCATCAAGGCTTCATGCGTATGGGGATCAAAGGCTTGCCCTTTCTCCAGTGAGAGAGGCCGAACCCCCCCTTGTTCCAAGATGCCGAGCAATTGCCGATGGATGAGTTCCATGCCGTTGATAAAATCATTTTTTACATTGCCGGTGTTTTGCAAGGCCAGCTCAAAATTGTCCAGGACGGGAAGGAGCTGCATAATGAGATGCTTGGCGGCAAAATCCTGCATTTCCTGCAGGCGCTTTTCCGTCTGCTTGCGATAATTTTCAAAATTTGCCTGTGTTCTTTGCACCAGCTCTTTCAGCTCATCGGCAGAGTATGGCTCTTTCGGCTTTTCGGGGTTTGCTTTTTCCATCTTTTCAAGCTCAGCTTCTCGTGCTTCTGTTTTTTTGGTCGCTGATTCCGTGTTTCTTGGTGAGTCTGGTTTTCCTTGCGCCATATTTTTATGAGGATCAAGAGAAGAGGCAGCAACGGTTTCTCGAGTTTCCTCGAGTTTCTCTCCCCCGTTCCGCTGCTGCTCTTCTCGTTGATTGTGCATGGTATGAGTCAATGGAGACGCCTCTGGCGTCTTTTTCCGGTGTTTCATTTGATATTTTGTTTACTTTAAGTGAACTTAGTCGCTCTAAGATGGTGCTTATATTTAAATGTTGTGGACAAAATTTAAAAAGTAGGGTTCATTCTAGACTGCCATGCCGGAACGATTAATCTTGATTCATGAACGGAGATTGCCGGATGCTGATCTCAACCGCGAACTGCAATGGGTCGGCCATTCTTTGGGATTGTTCTCCTTACGAGACCGGGATAGCAGCTGCTTTCGAGTGTTTATTACTCTAGTCCGTTCCGCCAAAAAGAACCAGGCACTTTCTTCTGACGAGATTGCGGAACGGCTGCATCTCAGCCGGGGGACGGTCGTACATCACTTAATCCGGCTGAGGGAATCGGGCATAGTAGTCCATGAAAAAGAAGGCTATATTCTCCGGGAGAGTACCTTGCAGAATGTGGTAAAGAGCATCGAACGGGACTTTGCGGCGCTCTTTGACGAATTGCAGCA
>JAUYQE010000108.1 GCA_030695605.1 Nanobdellota archaeon | reverse complement strand
CTGGACGAGAAACTCACGGCCGATTTCGAAGAATCCATGGAGCACATCCGGGAAGGGAAAGAGAAGCCTGCTGCGGTTCTCGAAAAAGCCAAAAAAGTCTTGACAGAACTATTGGCAGCATTCAAGAAGAAAGAAACGCTCATCGGCAAAGAGCTGTTGGAATCCATCCGCAGCACGCAGGAAGAGCAGAATTATATCGGCTCCTGCCCCGGCTGCAAAGAAGGGCGCCTCTTCGTCAAATTCGGAAAATTCGGCAAGTTCATCGCCTGCGAGCGGTATCCAGACTGCAAGACGACGTTCAAAGTGCCGCAGCTGGGCATGATCCGCCGCGCGGAAGAAGTGTGTGACAAATGCGGCTATCCGCAGCTCAAGCTCATCAAGCGGGGCACGCGGACGTTCTGCATCAATCCGCAATGCATCAGCAAAGTAAGCCCGGAAGAGAATAAGGAGATAAAACTCATTGAGCAGCAGAAAATTGAGAAGGACTGCCCCGACTGCGGCAAGCTGTTGGTAGTGAGACGCTCATTCTACGGCAGCTTCCTGGGATGCTCCAGCTATCCGCAATGCAAGCACACGGAGAAGCTGGATGCGGATAAGAAGAAAGATGGGAAAGAGAAGAAGGAAGCAAAAACTCCTGTGCCGAAAAAATAGTGCAGAATGTTTAAAAATATACGATGATTACGCGTTGTTATGCCCGAAGAAAAATTCATGCGCGTGGCTCTGGATCAAGAGGCTTTGCGCTCCCATTCTCTGCAGGAAAGAACGGATATCGCCCAACGGGTTGCTGATGCGTTAAAAGAATTAGGAATAACGATTCTGAGAACGTCCCATAGGGGTGTTTCTATACAAGTGCCTGCAGCAGTGTATGAGGCTTTAGGGATGTATGATGCAGAGAGCAATGCTGCCAGCTTGCCCAATGATTTTTCTGATGAGCTCTCAAAGTATGTCCGGACGGTCTATATTCCCACCAAGCCGGACTATTATTAAGAGCCTCTTTCTTCGCTTTTTAGAAAGAAAAAAAAAGCTAGCCCCGCGCGGACTTTCTTCCCAGACGCTCGTTTGCATTGTCGTGGGACTTCCGAGCTATGCGAGGAATGTCCCACTTGAAACACGTTCGCCCAGCGTACTTGGGCTATTCGAACCGCGGTCTACAGGTCCAGAGCCTGTCATCCTGGTCCACTAGACTACGGGGCTGCAGGCTCTGAAGAATGAGGGTTATTTTTTAAGGTTATTGCTCATTTGTTTCATCCCTGAAAAAAAGCCTTTCACCAAGAATAGAGCAACCCCAGTAACGCCTGCCGATGCTCAGCATGCAATCCCCTCATCCGATATGCTGCGCTGGAAACAAGAACACGGATAAAAGGCTCATCACAGCCAGGAGTAATCAAACTTTTTACTAGCTCAAATTTATAATCGCTCCGTAACCGTGCATCATTTGCTGCATCATACCGCATTTCCTTGCTTCCGATCTCCAACGCTACAGAAAAGCGATCGTCTTCCGGTATCTGATAGCCGTCAACGCAGAGATGATATAAGAACGTATCTGCCCAGCAGCGGTTGTGCTGGCGGGCTTTGCGGAGGTGCTCCAAAGCCAACGGAGTATTTTTTTCTAGCCGTAATTGCTGGTACACAAAAAATGCTGCTTCCGGATTGCCCCGTAGCTTTCCCCGAAAGCGCCGTAGTTTGAGGACATCACCCCACGTAATCGTACGAAGAATATCCTCTAGCTTTTTCTGTCGCCCCTCTTTATCGCCCATATATCTTTATCGCCCGGACGGCTCCAAGAAGCCGTTCTATTGTTTAGGATAGATATGTTCCAGAAGTATTTATACTTTTGGCACAACTTTTTAAAGAGGGACTCTTCTGGAGAAATCATGATTATCTTGGGAATCGAGAGTACCGCACATACTTTTGGCATCGGTCTCGTTACGGACAAAGGCCAAATCCTAGCGAATGAACTAGACAGTTTTCACTCTGCCGAAGGCGGCATGATTCCCCATGAAGTTGCAGAACATCATGAGCAGGTAGCAGAAGACGTGTTGCAGAAAGCGTTGCAAAAAGCAAAGGTGAGCTGGAAAGACATCAGCTGCATGGCCTACTCTGCCGGCCCGGGCTTAGACCCCGCGTTATGGAAAGGCTATGAGAAAGCAAAAGGATGGTCACAGAGATATAAAAAGAAACTGATCGGTGTCAACCATCCTGCTGCCCATCTCAGCATCGGCAAACAGCTGCATCGGCTGCAAGACCCCTGCTATCTCTATGTATCTGGCGTGAACACGCAAGTCATCGTGCAGGAAGGCGGCAAATATCGGGTCATGGGAGAAACGCTGGACATCGGCCTGGGCAACATGCTGGATAAATTTGGCAGAATGATTGGCCTGGGCTTTCCCGCCGGGCCTAAGATTGAAGGACTTGCCAAAGGCGGGAAGTATGTGGCATTGCCATACGTCGTCAAAGGCATGGATGTTTCTTTCTCGGGTATTTTGACAAAAATCTGCCAGCTGGCTGAGAAAGGCTTCGCCCGGGAAGACCTCTGTTTTTCCGTGCAGGAAACCTGCTTTGCCATGTTAACAGAAGTTGCCGAACGGGCCATGGCCCAGACAAACAAGCAGGAACTGCTCCTCGTCGGCGGCGTTGGAGCGAACAAACGCTTCGGTGAGATGTTATCAATCATGTGCAAGGAGCGGCAAGCTACGTTTTACAACGTTCCTGTGGAGCTGGTTAGGGACAATGGCGCCATGATCGCCTGGGAAGGCTATCTGCGCAGAAAGGAGAGCAGTGATATTAGTGTTAATCCGCTCTGGAGAATTGATGAGGTTTAAGGCTATTCTGCTTTTTTAGACCATAAGTTTTAATAATTTCATCCCAGAGGACTCTCCTCATGGCTTTCGTCATGCGAGAAAATCAGAAAGTTGAAGTTCCTGATGGCAGCCCCATCCGGGAAGCCTGCGAAGAGCTGGGCATTCCCTTCGGCTGCCGGAGCGGCCTGTGCCGGACGTGCGAGATTGCAGTTTTGGAGGGGATGAGCAATCTTGCAGAAAAAAATGACTTGGAGAAAGACCACGATTTGCCGCCCCATCATCGCCTCGCGTGCCAGGCACAACTTTTAAAAGGCACGGTGAAAGTAGAAAGTGGCTGGTAGGAGGTTGACAACTATGCAAACGATCAATAAAAAAGCGCCGTCATTTGCCTTGCAGGACAAAGAGGGCATGGTGCACTCGCTCGAAAGCATCAAAAGCACGTATGTCGTGCTCTATTTCTATCCCAAAGACAACACGCCCGGCTGTACGCTGCAAGCCAAGGCGTTTACGGAGCATCTCAATGATTTTATAAGTCTTGGTGCGACGGTTCTGGGCATCTCGGGCGGCGATGAGAAAAGCAAGCAGAAATTCTGCGAGCAGCATGCTCTGCAAGTAACGCTGCTTTCTGATACGGATTTTGCCGTTTCCAAGAGATACGGCGTGTACGGCAAGAAAACCATGATGGGCAAAGAATTTATGGGCATTGAGCGGGTAACGTTCATTCTTGACGAAAAGAGGGATATTGTCAAAGTGCTGAAAGACGTAAAGCCGGAAAAGCATGCGGAAGAAGCGCTAAAGTTCTTGGGGAAGAAAGAAGGGAAATGACAATATTACAGTCTCTGAAGCAATTCTTCCGCCCCCAGCGCCTCATTCAGGTTCAGCACGCCTTTCCGGAACTGCTCCTGGTCGTCCAAGCCGATCCTCGGACAAGCAGTATTTACCCAGACGTCGACGAAAGGAAAGTTTTCCAGCTGGTCAAAAGAGATGGTATTATCAATAAAATAATAGAATTTCTTGTCTGAATATTTTTTTTCGAGAGCCAAACTGGGCTGCAGATGCTCCTGCCCGGGCTTGATGGTGATGATGACTCCAATATTCTTGGCAGATAAGAATTTGAGGAGTGTACCTCTCTGTCTGTTTAAAGTGTCTTGAATATCTTTTTTAGTGATTATAAAAAACCTTTTCCCGATGGAATCATTGCAAATGATTTCTTTGAACAGTTTTGCATCTTTCTGCCCATACGCTAAAGCCAGCGGATGGAACTTTCCGTCGCCGATGTAGAGGAAAGCATCAATCTGCTGCAGCTGTTCTGCAGACAAGTTGAGAGAATTGTGATAATTGTCACAGCCAAGTATTTGCTGGGGGACGTCAGTTCGCTTCGCCTGGGAAGACACGATAGTGATATTCCGTTCCTGCAGCTGCTGTTTGACTCTTTCCAAATTATTGCAGAACTGCACGGACGCGTAGAGGGCGACAGTTTTGATGTTCTTCTCCTGGAAGTATTGGAGCGTCTCGGGGCAGAGCTCTACGGTTCCGGTGTACGGTGCATCTAAAAAGAGGACTTTCATCCTACCATCCTTCCTGCAGCTTATGAAACCGATTATGCCCCCAGCTGATTAAGAGATCAACGCCCAGGCGGTCTAAGCCAAGAGGGACGTCGCATGCACCGAAATTGCTGCCTAGCCAGATCAGCACCCGTGCGCCGGTTTCTTTGGCGATAGCTTCTTCTATTTCTTTCGCCAGGGGCTTCATGCCATCCGGCAGCTGGATGCAGACTACTTTCGCTTTTTCAGCTTTGATGCGCTCAATAGCTTTTTCCAGTTCGGGGTTATACAACGGCATAGTGATAAAAATATGCCACCACTTTAAAAAGTATTGGTGAGAAATATATATTTTCAAAAACGCTTTTTTGACCGTAATATTTAAATAACAGTTGTTATTTTATTATCACATATGTTACAAAAAGATAACAGGTCTAAAGTACTCCGCTTGTTTTTTGAAGATCCGCTCCCGAAAGGCATCGGCTTCCAGTTACGGGAGATCAGCAAAAAAGTGGGGGTGGCTCCACCTTCTGTCAAGAAATATCTCCAAGAGCTCGAACAAGAAAGCCTCATTACTATTAAAAAGCACCGGATTTACAACTACCCCATCTATTATGCCCATCGAGACCACGAAAATTTTACCTTCCTGAAACGCCTCGATACGGTCCTGCGCATTAAAGAGTCTGGCTTTTTGGACTACCTCTGGGAAAAATGCCAGCCGGGGAGTATTATTCTCTTTGGCTCAGCCGCGCGGGGGGAAGACCTGAAAGAGAGTGATCTTGACCTCTTCGTAGAGAGTGAAAGCACTCCACTCCATTTTGAAAAATACGAGAAAGCCTTGCAGAGGAAGATCAGCATTTTTTTCAGTGCTCACTTTAATAAATTGAGCAAAGAATTAAAAAATAACATTATTAACGGGACAATCCTAAAAGGCTATTTGAAAGTTTTTGACCATGGAAGAAACTCTCGTTAAAACGATGCCGGACAAAGAGAAAGCACGTTCCATCCTGCGCATGGCAGAAACCACGCTGGAGATGATTCAAACTATTGATCGCTCCCGCTTTCCGTCGCATGTTGCTAAAGAGTACTATGATGTCGTCAGGGAACTCATGAGCGTTCTTCTCTTGCTGGACGGATACAAGACCATTGGCGAAGGGGCTCATAAGAAGATTATCGAGTACCTGGGAGCTCACTATCCGCAATTTGATCGGTCGGAAATTTCTCTTATTGATAATTTGCGGATCATGAGGCATAAGATAACCTATGATGGATTCTTCGTGAAAGAGAATTATATTGAACGAGAACTGAAGAGCATCTTAACAGTTATTGGGAAATTACAGAGACTTGCTGCTTCAAAATTATGAATCCGTGTTTTTCCAGTTCAGGATTGTAGATGATCATTTCGGGCCTGTCGACTTCGTCGTTATGTACTCGGGAATTTGTTGGATTGTTCTTCTATCTTCACGAATATCTTCGAGCCTTTTTTTCTTGGGATGATCCTTTATGTTTTCTTTACCAAAAATCTCACCGGCAAATTCCCAATTTACAGCAGCAAGAGAACGCCGTCTTCCTGAAGTAGCGCATTCACTTTTTTCTGAATAGAAGAGGGTGGGTGAAAGGGGCAGTGGTAACGCAGCCTCTTCTCGAAACTCTTTGCTTGCAAAGTATTTCCCCAAAACTTCTTTCCGTACGCCTTCGTCTGTAATCTCTTGAACGAAAGCTTTTTTCTTTTTAGAGTTATAGTGGAGAAGTTTGTAAATTTTTGGAGAATCAACAAGTGTTTTGATATTCTCAAACCATTGAGTAAAACCATCGGTAACAGAATCTAAAAAATTGTAAGAGTACTCAACAAGGTATCTCTCTTGATCTTGCTCAACAATCTCCAATTCACTCTTATTTTTAAGGGTTACTCGGCGTTGTGCTTCATCATATTCTTGCAC
>JAUYQE010000107.1 GCA_030695605.1 Nanobdellota archaeon | reverse complement strand
AGTTCACGTTTGAGCGGCGTTCTTCGACGATTAAGAATCCTGATGGGAGCATTGTCTTTCACATGGATGATGTGGAAGTGCCATCTTTCTGGTCGTCCGTGGCCACGGACATTCTGGCGCAAAAGTATTTCCGGAAAGCGGGTGTGCCTCTGAAAAATGAGCGGGGCGAGCCGTTGCTGGATGAAAACGGGAAGCACATCACCGGCAGCGAAACCAGCATCAAGCAGGTGGCGCACCGTATAGCCGGCTGCTGGCGTTCCTGGGGGGAGAAGTATGGTTACTTTGCAACGGAGAGCGATGCCCAGATTTTCTACGAAGAGATGCTGCACATGATCATCAACCAGACGGCTGCTCCGAACAGCCCACAATGGTTTACGACGGGGTTGCACTGGGCGTATGGAATGAAAGGGCCGGCCCAAGGGCACAGCTATGTTGATCCGGACACGAAAGAGTTGAAACATTCGCAGGATGCGTATAGCCGAAGTCAAGCCCACGCTTGCTTTATCCAAGCGGTCGAAGACGATCTCGTCCGCGAAGGCGGCATTTTCAGTTTGCTGGTTCGGGAAGCCCGCGTGTTTAAGTATGGCAGCGGCACCGGCAGTAATTTTTCTCGATTACGGGGGAAAGGCGAACGCTTAAGCGGCGGTGGCACAAGCTCAGGAGTGATGAGTTTCCTGAAGATTTTTGACGTTGCAGCAGGAAGCGTCAAGTCTGGTGGCACTACTCGACGGGCAGCGAAGATGGTCTGCTTAGATATGGATCATCCGGAAATTGAAGAATTCATCTGGTGGAAAGTCCGGGAAGAAGAGAAAGTGGCGAGCTTGGTAGCCGGAAGCAAAGTGCTGAAGAAAAAGCTGGCACAGCTCATGCAAAGAGTGAAAGGAAAAGATAACCCGCTGGCGGACCAAGAGGTGCAAGAGGCTGTTCGCGAAGCGGCCCGGCAGGACATTCCGCTGAACTATGTTGTCCGCGCTATAGCGCTGGCGCAGCAAGGCTATGATTTGCCGCTGCGGGAGTTTGATACGCATTATGAGTCTGAAGCATATATGACGGTTTCCGGGCAGAACAGCAACAATTCCATACGCATTCCCAACGAGTTTTTTACGGCGCTGCAGGAAGGCCGGGAGTGGGCTTTGCGTGGCCGCACTTCTGGCGAAATCATGAAAACTATCCCCGCAGAAAAGCTTTGGGATGACATCGGCTATTGTGCCTGGGCTTCTGCGGATCCCGGCGTGCAGTTTGACACGACAATGAATGAATGGCATACCTGCCCGAAAGGGGGCAAGATTAATGCCAGTAACCCGTGTAGCGAGTACCTCTTTCTCGATGATACGGCGTGCAATTTAGCATCGATAAACCTGGTGAAATGTTATGATGGCGAGAGCGGCGTTTTTGACATCAGGGGATATACGCACGCCATCCGCCTCTGGACCATGGCACTGGAAATTTCCGTGCTGATGGCACAGTTTCCCTCCGAAGCTATTGCGCGAAAGAGCTATGAATATCGCACGCTCGGATTGGGCTACGCCAATCTGGGAACGCTGCTCATGCTGCAAAGCGTTCCCTATGACAGCGAGCAGGGCCGGGCTATCGCTGGCGCTCTTACCGCTATTTTAACCGGAGAAGCGTATGCTACGTCCGCAGAGCTGGCTCAGGCGTTAGGGCCTTTTGAGCGCTTTGCCGAGAATAAAGAAGATATGCTGCGGGTCATCCGCAATCACCGGCGGGCGGCGTACAATGATAATACGTACGAAGGGCTGAGCAAGAAGCCTTTGGCGATCAACCACCAGCTCTGTCCGCCGCTGCTGTTGCAAGCAGCGCAGACTGCCTGGGATCGTGCTTTGTCTTGCGGTGAGCAGGGGGGCTATCGCAATGCGCAAGTCTCAGTTCTCGCTCCGACGGGGACTATAGGGCTGGTCATGGACTGCGATACCACGGGCGTGGAGCCGGATTACGCGTTAGTGAAAATGAAAAAGCTGGCGGGCGGCGGCTATTTCAAGATTGTCAATCAATCGGTGCCAAAGGCTTTGCGTCGCCTGGGCTATACGCCGGAGCAGATCACTGCGATCTTAGCGTATTGCGTAGGGCATGGGACGTTGGAAGGCAGCCCGGGAATTAATAAAGAGACGTTGCTGATGCGCGAATTGTCGGAAAAGCAGCTCGATGCTGTCGAGAAAGGGCTGCATTCCGCGATGGACATCCGCCACGTGTTTACACCCTGGGTTCTGGGAGAAAAAGAGTATCAGCGCTTACTGCACGGAAGCAAGGGAGATATCCTTACGGCGTTAGGATTTACGGACGCCGAGATTGCTGCCGCGAACGAGTATATTTGCGGCACGATGATGCTGGAAGGCGCTCCCTATTTGCGGGAGGAGCATTATGCGGTGTTTGATTGTGCGAATAAATGTGGCAAGAGCGGAA
Source organism: Nanobdellota archaeon (assembly GCA_030695605.1). Lineage (GTDB taxonomy): Archaea > Nanobdellota > Nanobdellia > Woesearchaeales > GW2011-AR9 > JAUYQE01. The sequence continues at coordinate 11,291 of JAUYQE010000107.1, read as the reverse complement.
AGCGCTACATCCATCCCTATGGGCATCTGAAAATGCTGGCGGCGGCGCAGCCGTTCATCTCGGGCGCCATTTCCAAGACGATAAACATGCCGCAGGAGTGGGGCGTGCAGCAGATTAAGCAGGTGTACTATGATGCCTGGACGATGATGATTAAAGCGGTCGCTTTGTATCGCGATGGCTGTAAGCTTTCCCAGCCGTTGAATGCTACGTTAGAAGAGCATCCGGAATTACGAGAGATTCTGCAGGAGACGCATGCACAAGAAGTAAAGAAACGCGTGCTCCTGGGCAGAAAAGAACTGCAGCTTTCTGCGCGGAAGGACGGTGATAAAATTTTCGATGTGCAGCTGCAGCTGGCTGATACCACTCCGGCGCAGCAGGCTTTGTTCGGCGCGCTGGTGAATTCCGTCAATATGGGCTTGCAGCATGGCATTCCTCCGGGGAAGATTGCGGAGCACAGCTTGGTTGTTGAAGGGCATCCGGTTATTGCCGAACTGCGGATTTTTCTGCTGGAAAATGGAGCGTCAGCGCCGAGAGAGGAGCATATAAGCAGAGGAAGGCCGAGAATGGTTACGGAAAAAGCAGCTTTTTCTCGCATCGACACTTCTGCCGCCGAAAAATGCTCCAGCTGCGGTGCAGCCCAGTTACGGCAGAACGGGACTTGCCACCTCTGCGAAGTGTGTGGGGAGACGACGGGGTGTAGCTGAGGGAGATAAGAGTTATAAAATAAAGTGTATTCGTAAACATTTATGGAACTTGAAGTGAGCGGCACTGATACGCCGGGGTTCTTAACGGCTCAACCAGATACGCAAAAAATGACCCACGTCCGCAAGCGCGATGGCCGCATTGTTCCCTTTGCCGTTGAGAAGATTGCAGAAGCCATTTTCAAAGCCGCGCAGTCCGTCGGCGGGCATGACCAAGCCCTGGCGGGAATGCTGGCAGAGAAAGTTACTGCTCTTGTCGAAAGAACCTTTCTGGATCGTATCCCCAGCGTGGAAGATGTGCAGGATCTTGTCGAGAAGACGCTCATTGAAGAAGGGCATGCTAAGACGGCTAAAGCCTACATCCTCTATCGCCATAAGAAGAGCCAGGAGCGGGAGCAGCGAGCGTTCATTCTCGGGGAAAAGCATGCGGAGCTGGAGATTAAATTTTCTCCCCGCGCTTTGAAAATCCTGCGCCAGCGGTATTTGCAGAAAGACGAGCACGGCGAAGTTATTGAAACTCCTCATCGAATGCTCCGTCGGGTTGCTCAAGCGGTCGCTGCGGCTGACGGATATTATGGCGCTTCGGCTGCCGAAGTCCAGCAGACTGAAGAAGAGTTTTATGCATTGCTGGCAGATCTGCGCTTTCTGCCCAACTCCCCAACGTTGATGAATGCCGGAACGAAAACGCAGCAGTTAAGCGCCTGTTTTGTGCTGCCGATTGAAGACACGATGGAAAGCATCTTTACAACGTTGCGTGATGCCGCTTTAATTCACCAGCGGGGCAGCGGCACGGGCTTTTCTTTTTCCCGAGTACGGCCGGCCGGAGATTTGGTGAAATCTTCTCTCGGGGTGGCATCGGGGCCCGTGGCTTTCTTGCACACGTACGATGCCGCACTAGATAGCATTAAGCAGGGTGGTGTCCGTCCCGGCGCAAATATGGCCGTGCTTCGGGTGGATCATCCGGACATTATTCGGTTCATTGAAGCGAAAGCGACAAGCAAAACCTTGACGAACTTTAACATTTCAGTGGGGGTTACGGATGCTTTCATGCAGGCAGTGGAGCAGGATTTATTATATGACCTTCAGAATCCGAGAACGAAGAGCGTCGTTGGCCAGCTGCGTGCCCAAGAAGTGTTTTCTGTAGTAACACAGAATGCCTGGCGGACCGGCGATCCGGGAATCCTTTTCCTCGACGAGATAAACCGAAAACATCCGGCGTCGCATCTCGGCGAGGTCGAAACGACGAACCAATGCGGCGAAGCGCCGTTATTACCATATGAAGGCTGCATGCTCGGCTCGATTAACCTGATGCGCTGCTTATCTGCGGACCACGCAGCCATCGATTGGGAGAAATTGCACCGCACGGTAAAAACCGCCGTGCACTTCCTGGATAATGCTATCGACTGCAATGTGTACCTCACCCCCCTGATTGAAGAAGCGACGAAACGGACGAGAAAATTCGGCTTGGGCCTCATGGGATTAGCCGAATTATTCTTCACGCTTCGGGTAAAATATGATAGCAACGAAGGGCTCGATCTTGCAGAAAAAATCATTGCTGCTTTACGAGATGCAGCGTATGCAGCTTCGCAAGAGCTGGCCGAGCTCCGCGGCGTTTGTCCGGCATGGGCGGGTTCTGGGCACGAGGAAAAAGGGCGAAAAATGCGCAACATGAGCTGCCTTTCTCTGGCGCCAACGGGGACTATCAGCCTGCTGGCAAATACGTCTGCGGGATGCGAGCCCCTTTTTGCTTTGTCATACCAACAGACCATGCTGGGCGGTGAAACGTCACTCTATCTGAACTCGGTGTTCGAGCACATTGCTCAGGAGCGGGGCTTTGCTTCGCCGGAGCTGTTTCGGGAGGTAGCCCAGCAGGGGAGCGTGCAAAATATTGCGAGCGTCCCCGACGATGTCCGCCAGATTTTTGTGACGGCGCGGGACATCAGCCCGATATGGCACATCCGTATGCAGGCCACGCTGCAGCGCTCTGTTGATAATTCCATCTCCAAGACGATAAACTTTCCGAAGACGGCAGCAATCCGTGACGTTGCAGAGGCGTATATGCTGGCGTGGAAGATGGGCTGCAAAGGCATAACCATCTATCGAGATGGCAGTTCGGAGGAGCAAGTCCTACAGGTGGGGGAGCGATAGAAGCATGAAGATTTATACCGGAACGGGCGATGCAGGGATGACGTCGCTATACGGCTCGGGGCGGGTTCCGAAAGATGATATGCACATAGAAGTCTTAGGCACGCTTGATGAATTAAACTCGGTCATTGGCGTCACCCTCTCTTTTGTTGAAGACGAGAAGCTGCACAGCCTGCTGCTGAAAGTGCAAAACGATCTTTTCACCGTTGGCGCGGACATTGCCGGGTCGCATCTCGAAGAGCAGAAAGTTCCCCGCATCCGGGAAGAGCATGTTCGGGAGCTGGAAAGAGAAATTGATGTTCTGGAAGCGCAATTAGGCATGCCCAAGAAGTTCATTCTTCCCGGCGGCACGCGCATGAGCTCGTTCCTCCATCTCTGCCGGGCTGTGGCACGGCGAACGGAGCGGGCGCTCGTAACGTTGCATGCGCTGAAAAAGATAAACCCCGATCTCTTACGCTACGTCAATCGTCTCAGCGATTTCTTGTACGTTTTGGCGCGGCAAGCCAACAAAGAAGTTGAGGTGCGCGAGCAGCAGCCGATCTACAAGTATTTGGCGGAGCAACAAGAAAACCAAAAAGGTTATTAAGCTGAAAAATTTCCTTCTTTAATCATACTTATCTTCCAACAATGTTTGCTGGGGAAAAAGAGGTGATAGGCTCTCCGGGGAAATTCTTCGGAGAGTTTATGGTTTGTGTTTCTTATGTTTATGTTCCATTACCACAGTCTATTTAAAACACAAATGGTCTTCTCTCTTCATGGATACTGAACCTCGCCTCGAGCTCATCATCGGCACGATGTTCAGCGGGAAGAGCACGGAGCTGATCCGGCGCTTGCGGCGGTATGAGGTCGTCGGCTATGAAGTCCACCTTTTTAAGCCGCAGATTGATGATCGCTATAGTGCCACCCGTGTTGTTTCTCATGACCAGTTGCAGAAAGAAAGTATAGCTGTTCAATGTGCGCAAGATATAGCTTCTTCGCTCAAGCCCACGACGAGCCTGAGGAGAATAATTGGGATTGATGAGGTGCAGTTTCTGGACAGCGAGGTCGTTTCGCTTTGCAATGCTTATGCCAACGAGGGGAAGATTGTTCTCGCTGCCGGCTTGCTCAAGGATTTTCGGGATAAGTTTTTTACTTTTTCTGATGGTAAGAAAACAATGGCTGATCTGCTGGCAGTTGCTGACAGCATCAACTATTTCAGTGCCCTCTGCACGCAGGCGGATGGCAATCGCAGCTGTGGAAAACAAGCAACTCGCGTACAGCGCTTTGTTGATGGAGAAATTGCTCCAGTAGATTCGCCCGTTGTTCTGGTGGGCGGAAAAGAGGCCTATGCGCCCCGCTGCCGGAAGCATTATGTGTTCTACGCTTGAGCGGTGTCTATTTCAATAGGGTGAACTCATTCACTTATTTGGAGAATCCTAGTACTTTGCAAAAAATAAACTATTTCGGCACTTCTTGTGCCCTCAAGCTCTGTTTATTTGTAACCGTTCGCTGAACAATGATTCCCGGCGTAAAAGAGCAGGAATATCGTAGTATCTGATGCGGATGATGATGAGCTTGCTTTTGTCAAAATAGTTTGACCAGTTTCGAATCCAACCCGCGACTTGTGCTTGGGTGGGATTTTCGGCGAGGATCACCATATCTTTATCGTCTTCCTGTATGCGCCCCCCTGTTTCTTGCGCAATTTTTGCTGCAAGAGAAGGAATTCTCTCTGTCCACTCACCGCCCGTGTCTGGATAAACTTGAATGTACGCCTCATGCTTCTGTCTGGAACCTTCAGTACGTCCTGCAGTAACCTGCATAAAAGTCTCCTGATTACCAATATAGCCGTAGGTACAAACCTGATATTGGACAGAATCAGGAATCCTGCTCTGTTCCAGCTCTTCGGGTGTTGCGTCAAAAACCGTTGCAACGGTGATGATTTTTTCCAGTGTCATTTTCAGTCATGCGGTAGTCTTTGATGCTGTTTTGTCAAATCTTCTAAGCTTATCACGTCGAATTCTCTTGCCATCTTTTCAGCAACTTCTTTAGCCCTGTCATATAACTGTTCGTCTGCCTCTTCAGGGGTATGAGAAACTCCAAATAATTCTTGATAATCTGAGCGATATGTTGTACTCTTTGAATAATTGAAGCGTATAACCCTTAAAACATAATGCCCCTCAATAATTGATGCTGATATTTCAGTTAATTCCATAGTCGTTCTACCACAGTTTTCATAAGGCTCCAAAAATTCTACCCGATAGCACAACGTTTTTTTTTCGGAGATTTGTATTGCTTTTTCCGCGACATTTTCTACGTGACCTTTTTTCATTTTAATTCACTTCACAATAAAATCAATATCTGTTTATAAACATTTCACCGAGTTTACTACTCCAGAGTTTATATCCTTTGTGGAATTCTGAACTCAAAACCTCTTCGGGATTTTGCTCTGCTGCGCTCTCTTCCTTTCAGTCGTTGGGAGATCAGCCGTCCCACCATTCTTTTCTCTTCTGCTATAATCGTTCTATTACCACAATTCATATAAAACTTCTGTAACGGAATGCCCCCATGCTTCTCCGTCAATTGCGTTTAGAAAATATCCGTTCCTATCAGGCCGAAACCATTACGTTTCCCGAAGGGACGCTGCTGCTCTCGGGCGATATCGGCTCGGGAAAGTCCAGCCTGCTTCTTGCCATAGAATTTGCGTTGTTTGGCGCTTCCCGACCGGATTTGCCCGCCGAATCCTTGTTGCGGAAAGGCAGCACGCAAGGCAGCGTGGAATTAGCGTTTTCTCTCGATGGACAGGAAATCCTGATCCAAAGAAATCTGAAAAAAACTAAGCTGGGCATCCAGCAGACCGCCGGATTTGTGATAAAAAATAATGCCAAAAAAGAGCTCACGCCCGTGGAATTGAAAGCAGAAGTGCTTTCTCTCTTGGGCTATCCGGAAGAAATGATTACCAAGAACAAGAATTATCTTTTTCGCTATACGGTGTATACGCCGCAGGAAGAGATGAAGTTCATCTTACAGGAAGCGGCGGAAAGCCGCCTCGATGTGCTGCGGAAAATCTTTGGGATTGATAAGTACAAAGTGATCCAGGAAAACGTGCAGCTATATACGCGGATACTGCGCACGCGAATGGCGGTATTAGAAGCGAAAATCACGCCGCTGCCCGAACAGCAGGAGCAGCTGCAGCGGTTAATTGGGGAGAAAGCTGCAGCGCAGGGGCAGCTGGAAGCTCTGCAGAAAGAGCGATCTCAGTTGGGGGATGCTTTGCAACAAAAGAAAGCAGCGCTGCAAGGCTTGGAGAAAGCCCAGCAGGCTCTTCGCGATCTGCACCAGCAGTACAAGATAAAGCAGATGCTCCTCGAAGAAAAGCAGCGGCAGGAGCAGAAGCTCACTCTGCAGGAAAAAGAATTGCAGGAACAGCTGCGGGCGCTGGGCTCGCTATTCGGAGAGAAAGAACAGATCATTCAAGAATTGCAGAAAGCAGAGGCGGAGCGAGAGTTGTTGCTGAAAAAGGAAGCAACCCGAGAAGAGCAGCTTCGCCATCTGCAGAAGCTGATTGCTGTAGTTCGTCAAGAGGTGCAGTTCGGAGAAGAATTGCTCGTCCTCATACCGAAAAAAAAAGAGTTTTTGCAGGAGCTGCGAAAGAAAGTGCAGGCTTTGGCAGGAAGTGAGGAGAAAGATCAACAGTTGCAGGAATTGCTGGAAAAAACGAATGTCCTCTTTACGAGAAACCAGACGCTGCTCCAGCAGGCGCAGGAGCTCCGGGAGAGAATAGAACAGCTCGATACCTGCCCGACGTGCTTGCAGCAGGTTTCATCGTTCCATAAAACGCGGATTACGGCAGAAAAAGTGCAGGAAATTGTTCGTGCAGAGAAACTGCTTGCCGATCTGACAGATAAGAAAACACAGATGCAGCAGCACCGCCATGAGCTGCAGGAACAGCGGAAAGCGTTTTATGAGCAGAAAAACGGGGTGGCACGGATGGAGCTGGAGCTCATGCATCTGGAAGAAAAGAACATCTCTCTTGAAAAAAAACGTGCGGAGCTGCAGGAGCTCACGAAGGAACACGAGGCTTTGCTAAAAGAGGAACAGGATGATGAAAAAGAACAGGTGCAGGCTTTAGGAGAAACGATAGCACAACGAAGGAAGCAGCTGGAGCAGGTTACCAAAAGAGAGCATCTGGAGAAGCAGGAGAAAGCTATTAAAGACCAAGAAAATTCTCTGCAGCAGGAGATAGCTGCTCTGCACCTAACGCTGCAGTCTCTTGAGAAAGAGCTGCAGGGGAAAGAAGATTGCAGTAAACCGATTACTGAGCAGAAACAGCTTCTTAGCGAATTGCAGGAACAGGAAAAAATTGCTCTCGCCCGGGAAGAGCGCCAGCGAACCTTGCACGAGCAGCTCTGTCGGGAAGAAGTCCGGCTGCAGGAAAGCGTGGCCGTTTTATCTGCGGAGCATCAGAAATTGCTTCGCCTGAAAGAGCGGGAACAGTGGCTGGAAGGCCATTTTGTGCCTTTGACGGGAACGATCGAAAAGCATGTCATGGTGCGCATCCATCGGCTGTTTAACCAGCTGTTCCAGGAATGGTTCTCGCTGCTCATCGATGATGCGGGCGTGCTCAGCCGGCTGGATGAAGAATTCACGCCGATTGTCGAGCAGAATGGGCATGAGCTGTTCTTCGAGAATCTCAGCGGCGGCGAGAAGACTTCAGCGGCGTTGGCGTACCGGTTAGCGTTGAATCGGGTCATTAACGATGTCGTGCACGAGATAAAGACCAAAGACTTGCTGATCTTGGACGAGCCCACGGACGGCTTTTCTTCCGAGCAGCTGGACAAAGTGCGCGATGTTCTGGAGAGATTAGCCCTGCGGCAGGTCATTCTGGTATCGCATGAAGCGAAGGTGGAAAGCTTTGTCAATCATGTCATCCGCGTGCAGAAAGGGGGGGAAGGGAGTGTGGTGGTGGGGTAAAGAAAATCTCTGCTTTTCATCCCCACCATCTTTAAATAAAACCGCTCCTTGAATAGCTCATGCCGCCTTTCAGCGCTCCATTTCTTGTTCCCGATACCAGAGATTCCTCGTTCAAGAGCTTGGTGAAGACCGACCTTTCTCTCACTGTGATGGAAAGCCAGCTTTCGCTCGAAAGAGACCTCTATGAAGCGTTGCTCGTACAGAGCGTGCTCGGCCATGCCCAGGAGGGGCATAAAGCTTTCTTTCAGGGAGGAGTGCGTTATCCTTCGGCGACCATTACCGACATCATCGAAGCAGCGGATCTGGATGTGGAAAAGATCAAAGGCACGCGGCAGAGGCTTATTGATGAGGTGTTCTCTTGGGCGGAGCTGGCTCAGGGAGATACCACAAATCGGCTTCTTCTTGAGGGGAGGCCGCTGCTGGGCATTGGCTTTTTTCAAAATATCGAAGTCGATCCGTGGTTTGTTCTTAAAGGGCTGGCGTTAGCGGGCTGCATGGACAATTATGGGTGGCGGATGAAAACGTTTGAGCGCTTCGGTGGCCGCACCCGGGAAGGAGAACCATTTGAAATTGGCGGTGGTGAAACTTATTTGCTCGAGCCGGAGGTGCTGCAGGATCGCCTGCAGGAGAACCCGCTGTATATCGAACAGCTGGGGCTGCACGAGCATACAGAAGCTGACTTGGTGCAATTGCAGTCCACGCTTACAACCGACAGCAGCCCGAATGCAGAAGTGGTCTATGTCCGCCGGAAAGCCGGCCCGGGAACATCTGATGATACCGCGATGATCATGGGCGGAGTGATGACGCAGCAGGAGGGAGAGAAACAAGCACGGTCTACGGTACTCGGCCTTCTCATCGGTGACGGCTTGGATACGTATGATAAATGCGTGCTGCATCCGGTTACGGGCGGCTATGACGAAATGCTGGCGCTGCAGCTCCGAGAGAAATTGCCGGATCTGGTTAGCGACGAAGAAATCATGCAGCTCATATACTCAGCAGCGAAAGGCAACGGCAATTATGTCGTCAGCTCGTCGCACAAACGATTAATTCAGATCATGCAGGGTGCCGATCCGCTGCAGACGACCATTGAGCACCACCTCAAATTCCTGGAGCAGGGGGACTATCCGCGCTTCCGCATCGGGTTTGAGCGGATGGCGAGTGAGGAATTTTATGAAGAAGTGAGAAAGAGAATAACGGCATACCAGGAAAGTGCTTTTTAATCTTCTCGGACTACGATGATTTGGCAAGAACCCCTTTCAGCGCCGCAATGCCCACTTCCATCTGCTTGAGCGTCGGCTCTTTGGTGGTTAAGCGCTGCAGCCATAGCCCAGGCGCGATGAAGATTCTGACGAAAGGATTTCCCACGCGTTTGCTGCTAAACCGGATGAGCTCATAGGCCAGGCTGGCCACGACCGGTAGGAGAAAAATTCTGCCGCTCAGTCGGAACCACAGCGGCCCGCTGAGGAAAGAAAAGAGGATGATGGAAAGTAGCAGCACGATGAACAGGAACGACGTGCCGCAGCGGGGATGGAAGCGCGAATAGTGCTGGACATTCTCTGGAGTTAACGGCTGCTTGGCTTCGTAGCAGGCAATGGTCTTGTGCTCAGCACCATGATATTGAAACAAGATTTTCACATCTTTCATGAAGGAAATCCCGAGCAGATAGCCGATGAAGAGCGCTACCCGAAATAGGCCGTCCAGCAGGTTAAAGAGCCACCCTTCGCCCTGCAGGAGATACGCCAAAAAGAACGGCAGGCCCACAAAGAATACGAGTGCGAAGACGCTTGAAAATAGAATGGTTCCAAACACTTCTTTCTTTCCCAGCTGCTCTTCTTTTCCTACCTGCTGGTTGCCGCTCCAGATCAAAGCGCGGATGCCGTCAGCGAGCATGTAGCCCAAGCTCAGAATGCCGCGGAGAAAAGGCACATCGATAAGCTTGGAAAACGGTGTATGCGCTTCTTTCTTGACTTTAATTTTGCCGTTGGGCAGGCGGACGGCTATGGCAAACTTTTCCCGATTGCGCATCATCACGCCTTCAATGACTGCCTGGCCGCCAATGTTCATGGGAGAACGGGGAAGTTTAGATTATATAAAATTATCCTCCTCGTGCAGGATAAAAGCAATTAAACGGAGGATCTGGGCTCTTTGCGAATATTTCTATTAGTAATAGACAATAATTTCTATTGGCAATAGAAAGATGAGGTTACATTTTGGAATGGATTTCAGCAAAAAGAATGATATAGTAAGAGCGGTCTCGAGAAGAAAAAAAAAGAAAAAAATTATCGAAGTCGACAGCAGTCGATTTCTACATTAAGACCAAAGTTGGTTGCTGTTGTATCAAAATAAGAAGCAACGCCTTGAGACTCTCCTGCAAACGACAATTCACAAGTTCCTGGCATTGCCATTGTGCTTGCTACTTTTTCCGCAGGGTCTCTAAACGGGCCTGGTCCAAACGTTCCATAATATGCAACTCCAACACACTGTTCATAGCCTTGTCTCACACAGAGAGCATCGTATGTTTCTCTTTGAAACTCTAATCTCTCACCTAAAACTTGTGTATTTAGAAACGACTGGCAATCCAATTTAGGTTTTATTGATGCAAGTTTGATCGCCTCCCCCGCCACCGCATCTTCCGACGAAGGCCTGAAATTCAGGACTAATACTACAACCGCCACCAGCACCACGATTGCCAGGTAGGGCATATTACTTTTTTCTGCCATGATTAACACCTCTTTTCTTGATGATTTCTTTGGTTAGGAAACGATGAACCTCATTTCCGAGAAGAGAGTATTTTAGGTCTTAATAAATATTTCTATTTTCACCCCCCCCAAGTTAATAATAATTTATTGATACGCCCGTTCTCTTTTATCAATGTCAGAAACGAAGAGAAGGTTTCTATCGAAAAAGACCGAATATTGAATGCGGTAATCACCTACCCGCACCCTAAATACTTTTTCTGTTTGGTTTACAACCCGCTTGACATCTGTGGGGAATGGATCACTAGCGAGCTTTTCTATTCGCTCAATGATCCTCCCGGCAAGCTCTTGGGGGCATTTCTTTACGAATTTCTTAGCAGAATTTGAGAACTAAACAGAAAGCATGCTTTATAGGCCGAGCTCTTTCTTTAATGCCGAGAGCGGAGTGGTTTTTCCCGTTTTTAGTTCCTGTAATGCTTGCTGAAATCTCCTTTCTTCATCAATAGTCATAATGGTGTCTGGGTCAAACAGGTGGGTCTTAATGAATTGCACATCTTCACGGATGGCTTTCAGTTCTTCCGTTATTGACTGGACGGCTACTGCTGCGATGGTCATATTGAGACAGAAGAGGCTGGTTTTTATAAAGATTCTGCTTCATGGATACTTTTTACTCTTCGGGATATACCTGTTTAATCAGCTTTAACAACTGAAATCTCTCTCCTAATTCCACTTTTATCTTCGCCCTCTCCGCAGGTGTTCTCCATCCTTTTTCTTTTGGTATCCATTTTTTTGTCTTCCG
>JAUYQE010000105.1 GCA_030695605.1 Nanobdellota archaeon | reverse complement strand
TAGGAAAATTCCTGCTCTTGCTTCAGCTTCTGCTTCCCCTGCTTCAAAGCAATCCGTGCTAAAACCGTCTCGTGCATGCGCCGCAGGAATTCCTGCTTGTCTTCGATGCGGATAATGTCGCTGTAGCCGGAAATAATCAGCCCAAAGGCAAAAGGGCTGGGTACCGCCGTATCCTGCTCTTCGATGGTTATCCTGCCATCCTGCACCTGTGTGATAATCTCCTGTGTGTGCGAGAAATCCATGAGATCGTCCAATACTTCCCGCCGCGCCTCTTTCAGGATGGGGAACTGCTCGCTGATGCGCTTCACCGCAGAAAAAAGAATTCGGCTGCCCACCTGCATCCGGCCCACATTTTTGGTCTGCCCTTTGTACTGCCGCAAAATCATCAGTGCTCGGGTCGCGCAGTGGCGGAATCGCCTGGAGAGCACTTCGCTGCGTTCGATGCTCTGCTCTACGAACGGGCGGAACTCTCCGGCGGTGAGGAGCTGCAAAGCTCGTACTGCATTGAACGGCTTTTCTGCTGAGAGGTAAAAGCCATTATCAGTTATCCCCACTTCTACGTCCCGATGCTGCGATCTGCCGATAGCGAACGCCAGGGCTCGGGACAGGCAATCGTTTACTCGCCTGCCGAAAAGTGTATGGAAGATGACGTACGTCCTCCCCCTATCGACATATCTCTCGACGACAATTTTCCGATCCGAAGGGATGGCGCTAAAATGAAATTGCTCATAAAAGTAAAGATAGATGCTTTCTGCCGCTTTCTCGTCAACAGGCAGATACTCTTGGATGAATTTCATAATCTCTTCTTTGCTACGGCTGTTTGCAAAACGTTCTTCCAGCAGGCGGCGGAATCTGCTGATCTCCATCGCTAAATCAAAAGACAGCGGCAGCATTTCTGAGAACCAGCTCGGCACCGTCGGCGGGCGGTTAACCGATGCATCCACCTGCGCCGTCATGCCGCGCGAGAACTTGAAGCGGTAGACATCCCCGCCGAGCACAAAAACATCGCCGGGCTTTAAGCGCTCTAAAAAGCCTTCGTCGATCATGCCCACGACCTGCTCGCCGACTTTTACGGTAACATAGCTTTCCTCGGGGATCGTGCCGATGTTCGTCATATACACGATGCGCGCCATTTTTCCTTTCTTGCCGATGTTTCCCGTTTCCCGGTCGTACCAGATCCGCGCATAGACATGGCGGTCTTCCAAGCTGGAATATTCGCCGGAAAGATATTTGATGACTTCAAAAAAATCGTTCCAAAGCAGGGTGTGATAGCAATAGCTTCTCTTGAGCAGCAGGAAGAGATCATGCACGGAAATGACGCCGTTAATGGCAATGCCATAGATGTGCTGAGCTAAAACATCCAGCGCGTTGTGCGGGATGTGCACCCGATCTATTTTCCGCTCCAAGGCTGACTTTAAGAGCAGTGAGCATTCTACTAAGTCATCACGGTCCATGACGATGATTCTTGCTTTTACAGTCGCATGCAACTGATGCCCGGCTCTTCCGGCGCGCTGCAGAAATCGCGCCACGGACTTGGGGCTGCCCAGGCAGATGACTAAATCAACATAGCCGATGTCGATGCCGAGTTCTAGGGAAGTAGAAGAGACGACGACTTTCAGCTGGCCTTCCCGAAGGCTCTGTTCCGTCTTGAGCCGTTGCATTTTACTCAGGCTGCCGTGATGCGCCGCGATGCTTTCGGCGCTGTACTCTTTGGGAAACATTTCTTTGAGCGTATGCACGACACGTTCCGTGGCGCTTCGGGTGTTCGTGAAAATCAGCGTCGTTTTGTGTTCCTGCACGAGCTGGTGCATGAGTTCGTACATCTTGCGGTGCTTGAGCAAGTAGTCGGTTTCCACTAAGCCGCGGACGGGGCTGAGCACTTTCAGGTCCATCTCTTTCAGGAACTGCACATCAATGATCTGGCAGTCCCGCTCTTTGTCGTCCTGATAGCCGACGAGAAACTTGGCGATTTCTTCCAGCGGGGCGATGGTGGCGCTTAATCCCACGCGGCTGAAGCCGGGAGAGATCTGCTGGAGCCGTTCTAACGTTAGGGAAAGATGCACGCCGCGCTTGTTGTCTGCCAAGGCATGCACTTCATCAACGATAACCCATTGCACGGCGGTGAGGTATGCGGCGAATTTTGGCGAGTTGAGTATGATAGCTAAGGATTCCGGCGTCGTGATAAGAATGTGTGGCGGGGCGTGCAGCATCTTGGCTTTTTCGTAACTCGTGGTATCTCCCGTCCGTACGCCCACGCGGATGCCCAGGGGCTTTTCGTTCAGCGCTTCCATCTCCTGCAGCGGTGTTATCAAGTTATGATGTATGTCATAATTCAACGCTTTCAGCGGCGAGATATACAAGGCATAGACGCGGTCTTCCAAAATGCCTTTTTTTGCCGAATCAACCAGCTCGTTCAGAATGGCGAGAAAGCCCGTGAGCGTTTTCGTCGCTCCCGTGGGGGCAGAGATCAGCACATTTTTCCGCTGGTGGATTTCCATCACACCATAGAGTTGGGGCAAGGAAAATTCTTTGTATTTGCCGAAGAACCATCTATTCAGCAGGGGGTGCAAAATAGCTTTGAGCTGGAGAGGAGTGTACGGTTCGCTGCTGGTGGTGATCATGGCCGAGATAAGATATTTTCAAGATTTCTCGACGAAGTGCTGCACGCTTTGTTTAT
>JAUYQE010000103.1 GCA_030695605.1 Nanobdellota archaeon | reverse complement strand
GGAAAAGTTCCTTTGGAAATAGAAGTGGAAAATCCCCTCAGCCCGTTAGTGGACGTTTTCCCCCGGCACTTCGAACTCCAGCCGGGAGAAAGCCGGACACTCGTCATTTTCTTCAATCCCGGTAAAAGCGCCCGGCCGGATGTGTATAGCGGCCTGCTGCGATTCAAAGGGCTGTACGAGGGAATTCAGGTTATCGAAGAAGCTGCCGTGGTTCTTGAAATCGAATCCGAAGTAGTGCTCTTTGACGCCAGCGTTGACTTGCTGAAGAAAACCCTGCTCCCCGGAGAAGACCTCAAAGCCACGATTACGTTAGTTGATTTGCGTCGGCAGCAGCATCCCGCCGATGTCAAGCTGATTTATACCGTTACGGACATAAAGAACGCAAAATTCTATGAAGAAGAGGAGATCATCAGCCTGGAGCAGCAAGCGTCGTTCTCAAAAACTATTCCGCTGCCCGCCACCATTCCTACGGGGGACTATGTGTTCAGCGTCAAAGTGCTCTTTGAGCAATCTTTTGCCACGGCTACGGAAATCTTCCATATTGAAGCGCCATTTACGCAGCTGGCTTCACGGCTAGCGAGGCCCTTTGCCCAGCCATCCGTCTTGCTGCTCATACCGGTGCTGGCGGTCTTGGCCATAGCGACTTTTGTCCTCCTCTACTTCCTGCACCGCAAGATTGGCCGGCAGAAAGTCCGGACGATTGTCGAAAAGAAAGTCACCACAGAAAGAATCATCAGAGAGAAACCGATTATTAGAGAAGTTATCAAAGAAGATACGGGCGCCATCAGAAATGCGCTGAAGCGTAAGCTGGCAGCGCTGGAAGAGGGCTATAGGAAAGGCTTTATCCAGGAAAAATCGTACCGGGAAGCGAAGGGGAGATTGGAGCAGATGCTGCGGGAAAAATAGGAAAAAGAAGCCGGATTGCTTTTTGCGCCACCGACGAAAAGAGCGCGTTCAAGCAGCCCAGTAATCTGCCAAAAGGTTTATAAATCGCCTTTCCTTTGTTTTAAAAAAAGAAAAAAGAGTGTGGACTCGTCTATGAAGTTAAAAAAAGAGAAAGATCTTCTTAAAGAAGCATTACAAGACTTGGATAGAGAATTAAAAACGCTCCACTCCTCGAAAGTCCAGCTGGAAAAAAAGCTGGGAGGCACCTCTTCCAAGCTGGAGACCATTAAAACCCAGCAGCTGAAGCTGCGCGATTTGATCTCATATTCCATGAAAAAAGAATCAGAATTGGTAAAGCGAAAGGCTTCTATCGAAGAGAAGACCGCCGCCATTGAAAAGAAGATAGAGAAAGTAAAGACGATCGGGCAGGAGCTGCGCGGGGTTTAGATCGAGCAAATCTCTCCATTTTTTGGGCAGGAGATGGTTATTCTTTCTGAAAACAGATACGAACTGTTCCGGTGTAATTCCCGTCGTAAACGTTCGGAGGCACCAGAAGCCGAAACGAAACCTGCTGTGGCTCTGCTGCAGCGAGCGTGAACGTTGCCGGGCTCATGGAAAGCCAGGGCGCCAAAGCGCCGTCTGCAACCAGGCGAACCTCGGCATCGAAAGGGTATTGCACGTTCATAGAACGGACCACTTCGGCGTTCGGAGAGACTCCTCCAAATTTCAGGTTGTCCGTGTCGGTATTAAATCCTAAGAAAGCTCTTCCCGGCACGGTGCGCACTTCGACGGAAGCGGGGATTTCTCGGAGCTCGGAACAGCGCGGCCAGGAAAAGAGCGTATACGCACCAAAAGCGAGGATTAAAAAAATAAGATAAATGGCCACTTTTTTTCTGGACAACACGAAACCATTTTTGGTGTTCATCTTCTGGACAGTACGGTAACTTTCACTTTGCTTCTTTTTTGTTCTTTTCTGGTGCCGTTATGGCTCGCTCATTCCGGCGCTTCATCTGCAGAATAAAGATGACGAGTACTATGACGAGCAGGGCACTCAGGACGAGCGTCGTGATTAAAAGAACCGGAAATTTTGGTCTTTCTGGAGCAGTTGCTTCTTGTACTAAAACCGTAATGGGCACCTCTTTCATCTCTCCCTCAAAGAAGAGCTGGATTTTTCCGACATAGCTTCCCGGCAAGAGGTCGACTTTGGCAATGCTCTTCAGCACCCCTTTTTCCCAGGGATTAAGCGAAAAACTGGGTGTTTGCAGGATTTCCTCATCATTCAGGAAAACTTTGGCGTACACATTCTTTAAGACGTCGCCCCAGCGGCTCTCCACTTCGATGAAGAATTCATTGAATCCCTGCTCCAGCACCTGCGAATAGTTGAGTAGAGCAATATCAATGGCGCCAATTTTGAATGTTCCGTTTAAATGAAGCTCTTTGCCATCGTAAAAGACGACTGCTCGGGCCTGGTACTCATTGGCCTCTAAGCCCGTCGTCGGAAAAGGTGGAGCACGCAGCATGATAGAAGAGAGCGATGGCAGGGGTTGTTCGTCGATGGTGAGCTTTCCAATGGAATGGTTCTCTTTGTCGAAAACCGTAATTTCACTGCTTATCGCATCGATGTCTTGGTAGGAGCGGCTTTCCACGCTCACTTTGAAATTGATGGGCGTTCCTTCGTTCACGCTCGGTGCAATGAGCTCGGCAGCGATTTCTTTTTCATAGGAATAGACTTCGACCTGAAAAACTTTGGATACTGCGGTTAAAGACCCGATCCCCTCTGTTGCTCCACCAACCAGCTCGCGAACAGAAAGAGCAAACGAATACTGCCCGGTGGGAACCCGTTCATTCTGAGGGAAGTTTATCGACAAGTCAAATTCATTGTCCATCAGCTCACTGACCGATATGTTGGAAAACGGCCCGCTATCAACAGCAAGAGCGACTGGACCGCTGACTCCCAAAACCGTATAATGATTCGTTATGGTCTTTCCCGGTTGAAAAGCAATGGTTCCCAACGGCCGTCCGCTGAGGCCTATAGCAAGAAGGGAAGGGAGACAGAGCAGGAAGAGCACAACAATAATGAAAACACGGCTTCGGCTGCTCATTTTTAAGCCGATGATGTGGCATTGAAAGTAATGTTGAATGAGGTGCGGACTCCCGTCCCCAAGGCATCGACCGGGATAGTAACGTTGATATCAATAACGGCCGCATCGCGGCTATTGTCAGCTGCTAACGGGTACACGGAGGAGTTACCACAGAGCCAATGCCCAACAGAGCCCAGAACAACATACACCCCGTCTCCCAGACCGGCACCATTTAAAGCCCCGCCGTTCGCACTAGTGTTGGTAATATTCCAACCATTCGTGTTCTGCGGCCCGTAGAGGGTACCACCGCCAAGACAGGACTCCGCGGAATCCGTTCCCCCAGTTTCCCCGTACTGTCGGCGAGCGAAGTTCGAGGTCACTTTTATCTCTAAGCCCCCCATGCTGGGAGCAAGGTTTCCGCCAATATAAAGCGAGTGGGTACAATTGCCAGTACACCGATATCCTACCGAAAGGTTCGTGTTGCCCGTATTTTCCAAGAGAAATCCGGAACTTACTTCCGTGAAGCTGACACAGCAGGTACGCCCATCTTCCAGGCTAGAGGTGTTCGAGCCATTTCCAAAATAGTTGATAAAGGTCTTGTTGCTGTCCATGGAACAGAAATTGCAGCTGGCATTCACGTACCCGCTGCCAAAATTAATGGTAAAGTTCTGGTTCGTGATAGACGTTACCGCATTCACCGTTAAGTTCGCTTCTCCGCCTGCCGTCGTTACGGCAGCGCCCGTCAAGAAATTCCCGCCCAGATAGCCCCCGTTATGCAAAGTCACCAGGGTACTCGTAACCGTGACTCCCAGAGCCACGAGAAAGAGAACGAGCAACAGCCCGTCGGAAGGCGCTTTCATGATTCGGTCTCCTGTTGCTCAGTGCTTGGGGGTGGGATGAGCTGGATGGAAACTTCTCCGCCGCTGATAAACTGCGGCTCAGGCTGCTTAAAGTGGGGAGACGTCAGCGTCAGGGCTATGGAGAATACGCCGATAACGATGACAAGAATAAGAATGACTAGCACAATCTTCGCCGGCAGTTCTTCCGCTTCTGGAACACCTTTTTTTTTCGCTACCGTCTCTATCACCCGTTTGATTATTCTATGAGATCAGACAACCGCTGTCAAAAGACAGGAATTATATTTATATATCTCGCTTTATATTATTTTCTCTTTAGGGAGGCTATCTCGCTTTATATTATTTTCTCTTTAGGGGGCCATTTTTTCAAGCCCGGGTCTCTCGTTGAAAGCCATTTTGAGCCAGATTCCCGCTAGGGAGCAGCTCCTGCAGCTCCCTTTTTCTTCGTCCGCCACAATAGGAACAGGATAATCCCCAACAGGATACAGCTGAAAACGATGAGTAAGGCCAGCACACTGCCGCTTATCCCCGAAGCGGTCGCTGCTCCCGTTAGGGCTGGAGCAGGGAGCGCTTCAAATTCGTCTTCCGGCAAGAGCTCGACCGGGAAGCGCTTCTCTTCCATGCGATACTGGTTCCAGAAATTGACGACCATCTCAAAATCATATTTTCCGGGAGCTTTGTCTTTGGCATTGAAATAATCGCTGATGCGCTCGGTGGTTAAGCCTTCCAGGTCAATGGACTTGGTGCGGAAAGTGTCAATTTTCTGCGCATCTTTCTTGACTTCCACATCCACAAAGACGTTCCGAAGGTCTTTGTTCCACTGGTTCAGCAAGTCCAGGGAGTACTGGTTGATTTTGTAGGCAACGAAAAACTGGTTGAAATAGGTGATGTCAATGCCTGGCTGGCCGACGATAAGGCTCTTCACGATTTCCACCTGCTGGTCGTCGTACGTCGTAATGGCCGCGACTTCAAATTCCCCGCGCTCAAAGACTTCTCGTTCGATCGTCGTAGCGAGCAGCTTGTTCTCTTTCTTTCCGAGAGGAGTGGTTTCCGTTTCCAGCACATGCTGCTTCTGCTGCTTGTCATTCACGTAGAATTTGGTCTGGACTTCACCGATGTCCAGCTTGCCCCGATTTTCTACTTCTGATACCAGACGGATTTCTTTTCCCTGGTCAAAGAAGTTCAACTTGGCGGTGAGGTACTTATCGGGATAGGGGCCGATGACGATGACTTTGTGCTTCAGCACGAGGCGTGAAGAGACTAAAGTCTCGCCCTCGCCGACCGCCACATCTTCGCTGACGATAATGTTCGCGCTTGATTCCCCCGGCGGCATGGTTTCCGGCAGGTGGATCTCGAAGTCGACATCTTCGGCTTCATCGTCAGCCCGGAAAGTGATTTCATCGCGATTTATGGTGATAAATTCTGCGAGTTCGCCCTCAACAGTAATTCTAGCGGTAAATTCATGATGGTCGTTATTGACCACCCAGAATTTTTCTTCGAGATCACGGTCTTCACCCAGCTCGTCGAAGATGATGGTGGTTTTCGCGGGGCGGATGCCGAGAGCCAGAACAAGCTGGAGAGAGAAAAAGAGTACAATGATCCACAAAAATACTTTTCTATGCATCTTTTTCTGACAGGTATTTTTTTTGGCCATTTTTCTCCTTAGCTTAATGAAGAGCTGGTGATAGTGAACGTTGTCGTTGAAGATTTTTTGCCAGACGGCTCATCAGTAGATACGGAAACATTAATATCGATGAATACTTCATCGAAAGCATTGCGCCAGTTCAGTTCAGCAATATCTGCCAA
>JAUYQE010000097.1 GCA_030695605.1 Nanobdellota archaeon | reverse complement strand
CAACAGTCTTTAAATATCCTTTTCCTATCATAACCCCATGGGAAAGATCCAGCTGCTGCCAGAGGAAGTCATCAATAAAATCGCTGCCGGCGAAGTGGTAGAACGGCCTGCTTCTATAGTAAAAGAGCTTATTGAAAATTCTTTGGATGCCGGCGCAACGGAAATCATCGTGGAACTAGAAAAAGCGGGGAAAGCGCTCCTTCGTGTTACTGATAATGGCGAAGGGATGGATAAAGAAGATGCCCACAAAGCGTTAGAGCGCCATGCCACCAGCAAGATCCGTTCCGCAGACGATCTCTTTTCTATCCATACCCTGGGCTTTCGGGGAGAAGCGCTCGCGAGCATCGCTGCTGTTTCCCAACTCTCGCTAACCACCCAGCAAGAAGACAAGATCGAAGGCTACTGTATAGCAGCCATCGGCGGGCAGATTGTCAGCAAAGATAGTGTAGCAGCGGAGCAAGGCACGATCATTGAAGTGAAAGACCTCTTTTTCAACACCCCGGCGAGAAAGAAATTCCTGAAGAGCGATGCCATAGAATTGCGGCACTGTGTTGATGTGATCCTGCGCTATGCGCTCAGCAATCCCCTTACCGGTTTCCGGCTGCGGCACGATGGAGAAGAATTGCTGCACGCGCCTTCCGTCGGCGAAGTCCGGGAAAGAATTGCCTCCCTGTTCGGAGCAGAGTTGGCGAGAGACTGCCTGCCCGTCGTTTCTGAAGAAGCAGGGATTTGCATCAAAGGGTATATTGCCAAGCCCCAGCAGGCCAGGAAAGACAAAAGCAAGCAGATGCTATTTGTGAACAAACGCTGGGTGCGGAACGAGTATGTTACAAAAGCCGTTGCCGATGCGTACCATTCGCTCCTGCCCGTACACCAGCATCCCGTGTTCTTTCTCGCGCTCGAGCTGGATCCCCAAGCCATCGATGTAAATATCCACCCGCAAAAAACGGAAGTGAAAATCGAGCAGGCAGAACAGGTCTGCCAGGCAGTGCATCGAGCCGTGCGCGATACGTTGGAAAAGCATAATCTTATTCCAACGGTTGATATTGCCAGCGAGGAGTTAGCTTTTTCTGCTAGAAAAAATATAGAAATTGTACACCAAAAAGAGGCACATCACCAAAAACAAAGAAAGGTGACGGGCGTTGCAAAATATGTGCTGGAACCCACCCAGCAGACGGTGCTGCAAGTAAAAGATGCACGGAGAGCGGGAAGTTATGGAGAAGAGGCCGCTGTTCCTGAGAAAAATAAAGAAGAACTCAAGCTGAGGCTTTCCCTACCCGTAACGCCTGCGGAAAGCGATGCGGCAGCCGAAGAAAAAAAGCAGAACGAAATGCGGCAAGAGCCAGAGAAACGTTCCTCTCCGCACGGAAAATTGCCGCCGCTGAAACTGCTCGGGCAGGCCCACAAGACGTTCTTTGTCGCCGAAACGCATGGGGGCATTGTCTTCATTGACCAGCATGTCGTGCAGGAGCGCGTCTTGTACGAGCGCTTCATGGAACAGTTTATGAACAAAGCGGTTGCCGTGCAACGATTGCTGCAGGGAGAAGTCCTAGACGTCTCTCCAGCAGAAAGCCTGCTGATGCAGGAAAAGCAGGAAGAGCTGGAACAGCTGGGCTTTGCACTCGAGCCCTTTGGAAAAAGAAGTTATGTGCTGAAAACCATTCCGACGGTCTTTGGAAAAGTGCAGCCCAAAGAATTATTGCATGATGTTCTGGCGACGCTGGAAGAACAGCAGAATTCTCTGGAACAGGCGCAGGAAGTGATTATTACGCGCATGGCCTGCCGGGCTTCTGTCAAAGCCGGTGATGAGGTCAGCATTCCGCAGATGGAGAAATTGCTAGCGGAGTTGGAGCAATGTGTGCTGCCGTATACGTGCCCGCATGGGCGGGCTATCATCATCAAGCTGCCCGTCGAAGAGCTGGAGAAGAAGTTTAAGAGGAGATGAGAGAAAAAACAGCAAAACGGAATTTCCTAATCAATGAAATTGTATACCTGTCTAAAAGATGGAGAATTCATCAAAAGCCCTCTTCCGGGGGGATATGCTGGGTGGTGGCCCGGCAAAATCTTTGGACGATTAGATTGTAAATCTGGAATGAAAATGAAAAAAGAAAATAGAGTTTTCTTTCATACTTTAGAAGATGCAGTTAATGAAGGTTATCGTCCTTGTAAAAAATGTAGGCCCATTGATGAAACAGATTTTTTCAGAATACAACATTTAGTGCCAATGTATTTGAATGTTGAAGAATTCTACAATAGAGATAATGAGCTCAAGTCCGAGTAATATAACACACCATCACAAATTCTCCGCATTCTTCCTTTCCCACCAAAAATAATCAGCAACTCTTTTCCCGCTCAGCCTCCTCTCGTTTCTCTCTCCTTCAACAGCGATTCCACAAACTTCTCCACCGGCACGTCAAACGTCACTTCTCCATTACGGGAGCGAATCGCTAATTTCTTCTTCTCCACTTCTTTGTCACCGATCGTAACAATATAATTCGCTTTCTGCAGTTGCGCTTCCCGGACTTTCTTGCCGACGGTTTCCGGGTTATCATCCAGCTCTACCCGCAGGCCTTTCTCCACTAACACCGCAGTGACTTCCCGAGCAAAAGCATTCGCCCTATCCGTCACCGTAATAACTTTCACCTGCACCGGGCTGAGCCACATCGGAAGATTTCCCTGCGTTTTCTCCAGCAGGTACGCCATGGTCCGCTCCAAGCAGCCCACGGACGAGCGATGGATGACGAACGGCCGCTGCTTCTCGTTTTTCTCATCAACATACGATAAATCAAAGCGCTCCGGCAGGGCAAAGTCGATTTGCACCGTGAGCAGCGTGTCTTCTTTGCCAAAGACGTTTTTATATTGGATGTCCAGCTTCGGCCCATAGAACGCCGCTTCATTTTCAGCCTCGATATACTGTAACTTCATGCCATCTAAGATGCGCTTCATGGTCTTCTGCGTGCTTTCCCAAGCGGGAGGATTGTCTATATATTTCTCTTTGTTTTTTGGATCCCATTTGGAAAAGCGGTACCAGAGATCCTCCATCTGCAGCGTTTTTGTCACGTACTGAATCAAGTCAACTACTTTCCGGAACTCTTCTTCAATCTGATCAGCACGGCAGATAACATGCGCATCTGCCAAAGTGAACTGCCGAACTCTCGTCAAGCCCATGAGCTCGCCGGATTTTTCGTTGCGGAACATCGTGGAGATCTCGGCGAGTTTTATCGGCAGCTCTTTATAGCTGTGTGGCCTGCTTTTATAAATCACAAACTGAAACGGGCAGGTCATCGGCCGAAGCGCAAAGGTTTCTTCGCCGACGGTAAACGTAAACATATTATCTTTGTAATGCTGCCAATGGCCCGAGATTTTGTACAGGTCACTCTTTGCAAAGAACGGCGTATACGTAAACTGATAGCCACGCCTGATTTCCTCATCGACGATGAAGCGCTCCAGCTCGCGACGGATGACCGCGCCTTTCGGCGTGAGCAGGGGTAAGCCGCTGCCCACAATTTCATTCACGAAATAGAGGTCTAATTCCCTGCCGAGCTCGACATTGCTTTTCAGCCCATTTTTTCCCCGCTCCGTGGCCATGTGGATTTTAGCCATCCTCTTCAGCAAGGCTTCATGATCAACGTGCTCTTCGGCTTCTTCTTTTTTGGAAGCTGCTGCTCCTTTTTCTTCACCCGTGACGGTAAACGACCGGCTCAGCTCCGACAGGGGATGCCCTTTGCACGAGAGAGTAAAACTCTTGTACCAGCCGAACGGTGCACGAGACACTTTGAACTTCTTGCCAACTAAGAGAGCTTCCGCTTCTTTCAAAGCCTGCTCAGCTTTCTGCGGCTTCGCTAAATCAGCACTCAGATGCGCATAGGGATAGAGAACAATATTTTTGGCATTGACCTGCTGCGCCACGCTCTGAATTTCCTGCACATAACGCTCCACGGTTCCCGAAAGATTCTTTTCATCCGCCTTTTCGACTGCGGTAAAAACGACCAGGCATTCTTCCACCCGCTTCGGCTCTTTCGGCGCTGCTTCAGCTTCCTTAAGCGCCTTCTTCTTGGCCGCAAATTCAATAAAGTCGGCATGAATAGTCAGGATTTTCACAGGTTCAGGGAAGCATGCTGCCCTTTAAAAATCTTGGGTAAATATTTTTAAATACCGTGCGGTTTGAAGAGCACCATGCACGATTTAATAAAATCCGGGGACTGGGAAGTAGAAACTATCCGAGATGATTCTGATAAAGACCCCAAGTCGACCATCGAAGAGCGTCTCAGGGGGTGTAGTTTTATGGAGCTGACAAGAGATAATGAAAAGTATATTGCCACTCTTCGTTTCGAAGAGAGGGAACACGATGCCTGTTTTGAGGTGCAAGCGGATGTTCTTCTCAATCAGGGAGATGCTTTTGAATATACCGATCAACAGCTTCATTACTTTCGCAGACTGCTTATAGAGGGAGAAAGCGCTCGAGGGAAGGCAACAAAAGCCGCCAAGAGATACCAAGACGAAATTGATGAAAGCTTCTTCAGGAAACAGAGATAAACCGTTCTTAAACAAAACCTTCTTATAGATATATTCTCTTTCCTTTCCCATGCCCCAAAAAGAGACCATTATCGTCTTTGGCGCCCATTCCGACGATTTCGTTATCGGCGCCGGCGGAACGATTGCCCAGTATACCCAGGAAAAGAAGAAAGTGCTGTGCATAGTCTTTTCCTACGGCGAAAAATCCCATGTCTGGCTGCAACAGAAGATCATCAAAAAAGTGCGGGAAAAAGAAGCGATAAAAGCCGGAAAAATACTCCGCTGCCGGGTGCGCTTCTTTGACCTTCGGGAAGGGCATTTTGCTGAAGATTTTGAGAAACAGGGATTAGAACAGGAATTGCTGAAGCTCCTGGAAAAAGAAAAGCCCACCAAGCTGTTCATCCATAGCTTTGAGGACCCCCACCCGGACCATAAAGCCTGCCACCGCATGGTGCTGCAGCTGCTCGAGGCCTTGCAAAATCAGCAAAGGCCGGAGCTTTACACGTACTCCGTCTGGAATCCCGTTTCTTTCAAAACTCAATGCCCGGCACTCTACGTGAACGTCACCAAGACTTTTTCCAAGAAGCTGAAAGCTTTGCAGGCCTTCCGCAGCCAGCGGCTGCATATTGTGTACCCCTTTTTCCTGCTGCTCTTCCGGGCGGTTATCAATGGATGGAAAATACGAACGCTGTTTGCGGAACGGTTTTTCCGCATCCGCTAGGGAAGCGCAGCAGTATATGTGTACCGGAGAAAACCCATGGAAACCAAAGAAAAAAGTGGCACACCAGAAAAGGTGACTGACAAAAAGCTGAAACTCCTGCTCGTTGCCGATACCTATTATCCAAAAGTAGATGGCACGCTGAAGTTCATGGAAGAGTTCCTGAAGCGATCGCAGCAGGAGTTCGCTATTACCCTGCTCGTTCCGCTCCTCGAAAAGCGGGGAGGCAAGCACGTTACGTACGTTCCTACCTACCAGAAAATAACTATTTCCGGCTATCCCAGCATCAGGCTTTCTTTCTCTACAATAAAAATAGTTAAAAGAGCGATACGAGATGCTGATATTGTCTTCATCCAAGGCCCCGCCCTGCTGAGCTATCTGAGCATATATTTCAGCAAAAAGGCCGGCAAGAAAACTATTTTTTACACGCACACCATTGCCTGGGAGTTGTTTGAGAAATTCTTTCCGCCACTGGTGAACAGAATTTTCTTCAATCTTATCAAGCGCCTCTCCATCTTCTTTTATAATCGCAGCGACGTCATTCTAGTCCCCTACCGCGAGCTGCGGGAAGAGCTCCAGCACGAAGGGGTGAAGACCCGGATCATTGTAGCCCGATTAGGAGTAGACATCACCCGCTTTTCACCGCCTGCCAACAAGCGGCTCAGCAAGCAGAACGTGGGCATCGCCTCTGACAAGTTCGTCATCGGCTACGTCGGCAGAATTTCCAAAGAAAAAAATGCGGAAGTGCTGCTCAAAGCGTTCCAAAAACTCAAGCAGCAGGAAGAAGTGCACCTGCTGCTGGTCGGCGATGGTCCAGAAGATCAGGTGCAGCCTTTCCGCGAGATCCCGAACTGCACGATTACGGGCTTCGTTCCTGACGTGCAGAAATACCTCAAAGCCATGGATCTCTTTGTCATGCCCAGCTTGACGGAAACCACGTCCCTGGCAACCTTGGAAGCCATGGCCACGGGCTTGCCGGTCATCGCCACCAAAGTGGGCTTCATCAAAAGCTATATCGTGAAAGACCAGAATGGGACATTCTTCCCCCGGAATAGTGCAGGCATGCTGGCCATGAAAATAGAAAAGCTGCGCAAAGACCCGGAGTTGCGCCAAAAGCTGGGCCGGAACGCCCGCAAAACGGTAGCGTACGGCTTTTCTTGGGAACGGTCTATCAACAAGATTAAACGGCTGTTGAAAGAGGCGTATAATAGGAAAGAGTGAAGTTCGATAGTTGAATATATTCTCTTTTGCGCCGTTGGTGGTGTGCGGCACTGTTGAAAATATCTATTATCTTTATCACCACCACCACCAAAATCTTTAAAAGAGCGAAAAAAAACCTTCTTGTTTTATGGACAACTTTGTCTTTGACGAAAAAGGCAATGACGAGCTGCTTGATGACGAGGGCCCGGAAGATGCTTTTATGAAAGGCTATGCCGAAGACGAACGGAAAGCTGAGTGCGAAGAGTGCGGCAGCGCCATAGAAGATGAAGGCAGGGTGGTGAAAGATATCGAGGGCGAAAAGCACGTCTTCTGCTCCAAGCTCTGTGCTCAAGAGTACGTAGAAAGCCTGTAAAAGAGAGGTGCCCGAAGGAGGGGAGTTCTGGTAGGGGGAACCATTTCTGTTGAGAAAGAGCTGTGAGGTGCCCTGAACGAAGCATAGATATTTACGTTCAGTTTGTCCTGCAGAAAGAACAATGATTCTTCCGGAGCATTACCGCAATTCCCTCTTTAAGATCTTATGCGCATTATTGATCTTCTTGAACATCTCCGCATCCCCACCCGGCATGTCTGGATGATACTTCTTTGCCAATTCTTTATACTTCTTATCGATCTCATTCATATCCAGAATATCCGGCCCAATGCCGAGTATTTCCCGCGCTTCTTTGCGCATCTGCTCCACATCATCTTTCTCAGCAAATGCTAAGAGAAATTCTTCAAACGTCTTTTTCCCGGCAAGCAGGTCAACTATTTCCAGCTCTATGACTTTGTAGACCACATATAAGTTATCAACATATCGGGTAGCAGACTTATAGCTATAATACATGCGATAGCCATCACCATACCACGTGGCAGATGCGGGAGCACGTTTTACCGCGGGCTCAAGATCGATGAGGACATCATCCCGGACAATGCCAATTTTGCTCAGCATAGAGATAATGCTGTTCTTGTACAGCAAGGCTCGCCGATCATACGAGTCCCGTGCTAATACCGCAGCGAATTCATGTCCTTTTATGGTAAGGGTGGCCATTGATTTTGGGTATTTGGGGCTTTGCGTGGAAACTAGCCAGCTATGAGTGCTAATTTTTTAAAGTAGGATAGTTCTCTTTAATTTATACTTACTGGTTTTTGTTGTCCCCTCATGTTCAAGCAATCTTTCTTCCACCAACTTATTCAACATCTTTAATGCGGTTACCCTAGAAACCCCCAAGTATTTCATAACTCTAGAAGAGGTTATGGTCTCATTTTTCTTTATCATAGAATATAACTTCATGATCTTAATATCTTTAGATATTTTTTGACTTAGATTTATTTTAACATAGAATGAAGAAGGAGAATCTCCAATTACCCTAAATTCTGGTTCAATCTTGCGCAAATGCTCAAGTTCTTCTTTTATTTTCCATATCCCTTCGCCTCTCCCCTCATATAAATTTTTAGAATTGAGGAAAGTATAAAGCCCTTCGTTAGGATGATATGTCGAATGAGTAGCGAGTATATCTACCCACATTTTTTCAGAGACAATTGCAGGATTAGCTATGTCAAAACAATCTGCGAATATTCTTATGCGAACATGTTCACTACTCCTATAGTTCCTATGGGCAATAGCATTTGTGATAACTTCACGGATAACACTTACCGGAATTATCGGAGATTCGATCATTTTTGCCCCTTCATATTTTCGTTCTAGGGGTAGATTTTGTAGAAGTATTTTGGTGGCCTCTTCAATCAAAAGGCTAGCAGGCCTGGATAATTTTATTGAATTTCCTATCGGGACTGGAGGACTACCCGAGACATTGTCGTATTTTTGTATTTCTATAAACGCCCCCTCAAGATATTTAAATGGATTTTTAGCTAAAGCAATTACTCCTCTTATAGTAAGAGAATTGTCCTTGGTGACGCTTTCTAAGATATTGCTCTCTCCTTTACCCAACAATTCAGAATATTTCTTTAATTCCGCTTCATCTACATCTTCTTTGGATGCATGAGTGGGTATATTTTCAATATTTACCCCCCCATAAGCGATGTGATAACGTCTTACTTCTTCAGGTTGTAACGGTAAAGATGATTCACCTTTTCTTTCATAGAAATTTTTTTTGTAAGCACATGGCCTAAGCTCTCCGACATCTTTAACTTCTATAATTGCTAATTTCTTACCCCGATATTCGACAACCCTCGACTGTGTTAATGGTGCCGGACGAACATTACTTATTGCTTGGGAAAATGTCCTTTGAAATTCATCTTCGTTAATTCCCACTATTTCTCCTCCTTTTTTTAAGTCATTTTGCCCCACCAGGATTACACCACCATTTTTAGTCCCAAATGCAGCGATTCTGACCCCTATGTTCTCTTGATCGGAAAGGGTCCTATCAAAGAGTTCTCCCTCTGGATGCTTCACAAGGTCATCACTACTAAGATTGTATAGTGCGTCTAACGCTATCTTATCTGCCATAGGCAATTGTTTAATTGTTTAGTATATAAACTTTATGATTAAATTATTGATACGCAGAAAGACCTCGTCTTTCTTGCGTCACAGAAATTCGCCCATCAAAGAAAGCGTCCGAACAAGCCCTGCACTTTAGTGTAGGATTAGGACGCTTTCGGCAAATTTCTTATGACTTTTAAAGTCATACTTCAGTACCGTAACGCCCAACCGTTTAAATATATGGTAGTGCCATTACTTGACTGATATCACTGAAGAATATGGGCTTACATTTCTGTTTACTCTCAGTCATTTCTTAACACCCCCGTTTTTTTTAGGACCATCACCATTTTTAGAACTAAATTAGTAGTAATTGTAAGTAAGTCCTGAAAATGCAGGAACAAAGAAAGAAACAGCGATTTCTTTCCTGTTCAGAAATAGGATAGCTTTCCTATTTCTTGAAAGCGCCTCACCCCGGACCAAAAGACGCGGTTTTTTGGTTCTGTGATTACATTATTGAGTAGAGACTCTTTTTCTCCTCAAAGCCGAGAAATATTCTCATCCCCATATGATACGGGTTTGGCACTCCAAACGATCTGCGTTTAATCACTTTAACCTTGTTAATCATTCCCTCTAGCGTAGCATTGGTCGTATTTGCGTGAAAGTAATTGAGAACATAATCCAACAATTTTCTAAGTGTCTTAACAAATGAAAGTGATTTTTTAGTTTGAAGCTTTTCAACTTTGGTAATCCATCGTTCCAAACGAATTCTTCCTTTCTCGATATCGGTTGTTTTATCCATAGTCCATACAAATTCTTCTTTTATTTTGTATGCCTTTTTGCTCTTTGGAGCAAGGGTGAAGAAATATTTTAATATTTCTCTTTCTTTTTGTATGAAGGAATCTGAACGCTTGTTCATAATCCAACGTATTCCTCTTACATGTTTTTTTTCTTCTTTATTGAGTGTCTTGCAATCCCCAATTCGTATTTTATCCATAATCTTATTTACATGCTTCATGACATGAAATCTATCGATAACAATCTTAGCATTTGGAAAAAATTCCCGAGCAATGTTAATGAATGTTGACCACATATCGAGAGACACCTCAATTATTTTTTCTCGTTGTTTCTGAGGTATAGAAGAGAAATTTCGTCGAAGAGTTTCTTCTTTCCTATCGGGTAAAACAGCAAGCGGCTTGCTCTTATCAAGATTTGCAATAAGAGTACAAAAGTTCTTATGGCCTTTTCTATTTGAAAACTCATCGATCCCGATCCTTTGGCAATTCTGCAAATCAGAAGGCTGTCGTTTGTGAACATAGCTCTTAAGAATTTGCTCTACTGTTTTGTATCCAATGTCTTCCATTATGGATATGGAAGAAACGCTTAACTCGAAGCCAAGCTGAGCAACGTATTCTTTATACCGATTTGTCTGGTGGGCATGAGATTCGACAAAGTCAAATCTCTCATGCCGTTTATTTCCACAATCATGACAAACTATTACCCTTGTTTCAATATCAAGATAGCATTTCTTATTAGAGAAACTTCTGTCACGTATATCTTCTCTGGCGTAGAGGTTATGAATTGAAACATTTTTAGAATGGCATTCTGGACATTCTGGATCTTTACTATTTTTTAAATAAATGCGAATGAGATCTTTTTCAATCTCCACACGAGTTATCGTAATTCCATCAATATCTAAAATCTGAGCAATAAATGCGTAATCCATCTATTACTGAAAATGCTTCGATTTAAAGGTTTTTCTTACTACTCAAGAAAGGTCTCAAAGAACCGGTTTTTTTTAGTATAATCTCCTTTTTGCGCGCCGACGACGACGGGGCTACCCGGAGGAACGAGCCGTAATAGTTCAAGTCGTTGCTGCCACCCGCGTACGAGTTGTAGTTAAGATAGCGCACAAACAACGCCCGCAGTTCATCCGTGTTGGTCCTCCCCCTTGGAAAGAAGCCCATTCCCGTCGTTCGGTTATACTTTTCCAATAGCTGGGCATACACAATATCCGCATATTCTCGCAGCAAAAGCTTATCGTCCTCAGCCGCAGCAAGCCAGTACGGATCATCAATGAACTGGCTTTTCTCCAACCAATTGCTGTGCGGATGTGTACTGCGATCGATTTCGGGCCCTTCGAGAGAAGCATACCGGACGTTAAGGAAATTGCCTGAAAAATTCTTAGGAATGGTGATAAGCGGCTCACAGATAGGAATGATCTTCATCATATCTGTTCCTGCTTCATAGGCGGCGCCCGTGCAGGAATCCAGCCAGCGGTCAAAAAGGCGCAAACGGTCAGCCAAAGAACGCTCGGCACCGGAAGCATCATGGAGGGTATTGAAGTCGGTAACGCGCGCCAAAAGATTCTCGCGGAAGGTTAATGGGCGATAGACGATGGTTCCATCAGCCCGAGTGAATACCGGATGCGGGCTGTTGGGTTTTTTCTTACAAACTGCTCGCAACGCCTGGGCGCCTAAAGCGTAGGTAGATCTCTCTGGCATCAGAATAATTTGCCCATCAATACTGCGGAGATCCGAGCTTCCGCCGTGAGAATAGCGTTTTGCTTTTTTCTTCACTTTTGCAACAACTTCCGCTACCGTTTCCAGTTCTTTTTTGGGAAGAATAATTTCTCTTCCCGTTAATTCTCCATAAAGCAATGCGGATACCTGCTCCCCTTCCAGCGCTTCTACAAGCTGTTCATCCGTAAGCTTGTCCCACCCCCTATATTTCGCCCCTTCTTTGAAACTAATTGCAAAGAGCTGTTGGGGGTCATCATGATGAGGAAGCACTTCATATAGTTTGCTGCGGATAGGCACAATTCAGAAAGTGAGTGATAAATAAATAAAGCAGTAACCATTTTGTTTGATTGGAAAAGCAACCAAAATGAGGTGTTACTGCAATGACTGAAATACAACTGAATTTTAATAACATTTCGGATTCTGAAGTGCTATTTTCTCTTTTTCCGGCTTCCGAACAATATGAGTTTACAGCCAAAAAGGTGTTTCGCTTGAAACACCACTTTTCCTGTTCTTGCGGAACAGAAATGGCACATAATGGTTTTGATTATGCGCGCAAACATGGTTTTGGCAAAGTAAAAATTGGAAAACAAGTTTGCCTGGATTGTGGTAATCAACACCACGAAGATAAAAGCTTCTGGAAGAAGCTTCTGTCTCAATGGAAAGAGCTGATTACTAATTTT
>JAUYQE010000084.1 GCA_030695605.1 Nanobdellota archaeon | reverse complement strand
AAGGCAAAAATTTCGAGTTAAAGCGAACTTTGGGACGGCGGGACAGCCGTTTTTATTATTTTTTTAAGATTACCACCGAATTGTATTAATTTCTGCGAAGCAGAGTAGATGTCCGAAGGACTGAAAAGTTAGGGGCAGTAGTTTTGTTTATTCATGTCAAGTACGAGAAAGTTTATTAAGAAGTTTGAGAATATATAATTATGGCGAATTTTGAGGATATAAAAAAAGTAATGTCTAATGTAAAAGCTGGATTTGTTAAATCAAGAGAGTTAACAAAAGAAGAAACACATAATACTTCAAAGCAGATTATGGATTCAGCTTGGAGCAAGTTTGAAGAACTGATAAATTTAATTGCTCAAGAATTTTATAATTATCCCCCAGAGAAAAAATATAAAGTTTTTACACCAGAGTTTAGTTTATTTCAATCCATTTTGGTGGAATTAGTTAAGGCAGTTCAAAATTCATTTAGACTGGCTGAGGAAGGGTATTACAGGTCTGCATTTGGGGAGTTGAGGGACATTCTTGAACTTATAATGAAGATTAAACTATTCTACGTAAGCACTGAGGATTTTAAGAAGTGGCATGAAGACCCACATAAGTTATATACTACCGGAGATATGAGGTCACTTCCTTTTTTTCAAAAGTCTGGATTAAATTCTGAAATAGAAAAATTGTCTAAAGCTTTAAGCAATAATCGCCACTGCTCAAGTGCCACTTTAGATTCAAAGGGCCCAGTTATGACTAACATTTGTTATTTTAGACAAGACTTATTTGAAAAATATTGCAAACATGTTATTCTGTTAACAGATTTATGCGTAAAAATAATCAAGCATCAACAGAAAGATTGCTAAATTATACGTCTCCAACGTTTAAATGCTTTAATATCAGACGAATTCAAATCAAACCATTCTCCTTGCATTCTTTTTGATTCAAATCGCTTATGCCAATAAGCTTCAATTCCGCTTGGATCATCAGTTTTAATTGAATGAATTAAATCCGTTCTTTCCGGTAGTTGAATTCTGATTTCATTACCCCGTCTCACAGTATCGTTTGTTTTTCCAATCTTGTAGTAGCGACCTGATTTGAAAAGATATACTTCCCCCAAATTAGGAATTGTAATGTAATCAACAATATTCTTTTTTTCAGTAGATTCTTCAGAAACAGGTAAGCATAATCTGATAACATCCTCATAACCACCTTTCCGATTGCAATATTCTATTATTTTAACTGCAAGCTTTTGCTTAGAACCATATTTGAGAAAAACGTTATAATTTGGAAGTTCAACGTCATAATTTCTTTCTACTCTAAATTCATCAAAAGTTGGAAATTTATTTAACTTACGAATAACGCTAATTGCTTTTTCAACAATGAATTCGTCAGAGTAAGCACCTTGGAGTTGATTTGGCGAGAATCCTGCCTCCTTTAAAGCATCTCCAAACCTGGGCCAATACTTTTTCCATTCATGAACCTTTATGCTCGTTTCTTTTTCAAATCTAGCTACACCTAAGGGTTTACCTCCATTTTCTTTTGCGGTTCTGCGAATAGAACTGATAATCTCTTGTTTAGTTGTAGTCATTCAATAAAGCAATAACATCGAATTGTTTATTAAATTTTCGTCGTCTGCCCCCAACTTTTCTCGTTGGAAAAAATTTGGATGAAGCGAAGCGTAATCGTTTATCCTATGTTAGGGGAAGTTCAAGGAATTTCCGTATCGTTTTCGTTGGTCTGATAAACTAAGTAATTATCAGTAAATATGAGGTGACTATCTTGTAATTAATGGGTGGTTGGTCGGGGGTTCAAAGTTCGCTTTAATTGAAATAAATGTCCTATTAACCTCATTTGGCTTAGTAATCCGAAAAATTGAGGTTATGGGGGCTGTAATGAAACCCATAAATAAAAAAAGCGTTCTTCCTGAAAAGAAAGAAAATCAGGGCTTCATGCCCCAATAACTAATGATGCAGTTGTTGTTTATCCGCATCATGTACTGAGCCCAGTACTCCGCAGCATACAGCCGCTTCTTCAAAGCTGGAGAGATGTTCGCATAGGCTGCGATAGTCCGCATCTCCCGGCACAAGCTGTCCAGGATTTCCTGGTTGGTCCGCATGACCTGTTCGTAGGGTTTTTCTTGCATGGTTCATCACCTTTTTGGTTTTTTCTCTCCCCCTGGCGCAGAAAGGCTGAGGTGGGTTCTTGCTGCCAAGCGAAAGCAACCATCTGTCCCTCCAGTCCCCGTAAGAAAACAAAAAAGGGAAAAAATGAACGTGCAGAATATACCGATAGAACAGGGAAAAGACGGCAACCACGGGACATGGTGCTTGTCCAGTGCCAGAAGGCGCATATTCTCAATATCTTTTACTTTTAGACGGTGAAGAAAGCCACTGGACACACTGGACAGCTGCAGGTAAAGCTAATAAACAACTTCTCTCGCCATAGAAAACAGGCAGCGTCGCCTAATGGTAATGGCGAGAGTCTTAAAATCCCATCACTAAACCGATGGGACATAAGACAACTCTGTCTTAGCGGACTTCTGGGTTCAATCCCCAGCGCTGCCGTATTTAATTATTTCGGTGAGAAAATGGACATTTCATGCATGATTGTAAAAGAGGGCTTGCGCAGAGGATTGAGCCCTAGAACGATAAAGACGTACTGCTCTGGAGTGGAGCGCTTTTTCCGGCGTACGCATAAAAACCCGTATTCGGTAAAAAAAGAAGATGTTCTGGAGTTTTTGGATGCGCTCATCGAGCGAAATGCTCCCGGAAATACGTTAAATGTGTATGTACATGCCATAAAATTCTTCTACGAGCAAATCTTGCATCGCCGGCTTACTCTCAATATTCCTCTGCAGAAAAAGCCGCGGCGATTGCCGGAGTTTCTGAATAAAGAGGAAGTCGCTCAGGTATTACGCACGATAGAGAATGCGAAGCACCGGCTCCTTGTTTCTTTGCTCTATGGTGCGGGCTTACGGGTGAGTGAAGTCGTGCATCTGAGAAGAAGGGACTTTGACTTCGCAGGCAATTATGGCTGGGTGCGGCAGGGAAAAGGAAGAAAAGATCGCTTGTTTATTATTCCCCAAGCATTGAAAGAAGAGCTGCTCGCTCATATTGCCAAAGAAAATCTTGCTCCAGACGACTGGCTTTTCCAAGGATGGCATGGCCTCGTTTTCGACACAAAGTGTTCGGGAGATTCTTAAAAAAGCGTGGCAGAAAGCAAAATTACAGAAGAGGGTGCATCCGCACATGCTCCGGCATTCTTTTGCGACACACCTCATTCAGAACGGCTATTCCGTGCTTGAATTGCAGCCGTTGCTCGGGCATAGCAAGATAGAAACGACGATGATTTACTTGCATCTCGCAGCCCCACAATTGTTAAAAGTGCAGAGCCCTTATGATGCGTTAGTCAGAAAAGAGATAAAATTGCAAGATGAAAATCCAGCGTGTCAAATACCGGGACATTGAGCAAATCTCCCGCTTACAAATCCCGCAGCAGTTCAAGCAGGATTTTCAGGGATCTGCGCCCGCGCCTTTCATCGGCCGATTTGGCTATCCGAAAGTGAACATCGGCATTCTCAGCCCGCAGTTTGTGGGCAATGTCAGCAGCTACGATTCACCACGGCAGTGGAGCGCTCAGGATACGGCCATCGGTGAGGTTGCCAGCCGGCGGTATAGCCTCGTCAATTCCCGCACCAGCTGGAATGTTAAGCAGGTTCAGCAATCGCATCGTTTCCTCGACATTGTCAAAGAGGTCGGCATGGCGAAGCGCAGTGTTGATGTGGAAGTCAGCCTGCAAAAGCAGCCCAAACTCGAGATAAAATCCGAGCGGGAAATTATCCCTTTCGGGCCCGCTTCCGAGATAAAAAGCGCCCAGCTTACGGGAAATCCTTCTGTGGACTCCCGTGCTGAGCGGGTGGTTGCGGACACAGAGCTCAAAGCTGCTCCAGCGCTCCTGCAGCTCTATCGAAAAGGCTTTGAAGAAAATTTTCTGACAAAATTGATATCGACGGCTAATGTGGGCTTACAGCAGAGCCGCAAGCTGGTTCCCACGAGATGGAGTATTACAGCAGTTGATGATACCCTGGGAAAACAGCTTATTGCTGAACTGAAAGACTTTCCGATTGGTGAATATCAAGCCTATTTCGGTGGTGGCTGGGGGAATTATTATCTCTTACTCTTCTTTCCGCAGGTGTGGAGCTATGAGCTTTTTGAGACATATCTCCATAAAGCAATTAATCCCTGGTCAAAGAACAGCTACCAGTATTCAACGGATTTTGAAGGGTACGAAGGCCGGAAAACGTATGCGGAAGAAACTGCAGGCGGCTATTACGCGGCCCGGCTTCCCGTCTTGGAAAAGATGAAAGAGTTGAAGCGGCAGCAGGCCTGCTTAGCGCTGCGCTTTATAACGCCTGAGTACAACGTCCCGCTGGGGGTCTGGGTGTGTCGGGAAGCGGCACGGAAAAGCCTGGCGGTGCCTCCCCTCCGTTTTTCATCGGAAGAGTTATTATTGACATATGCTCTGGCGCTCGCTAAGAAGAAATTTTCTTTTGATCTGAATCTGCTTTTGTCAACGAGCAAACTGCTGAAAGAGAAGAAAGAGCAGAAGCGGTTAGGGGAGTTTGGCTAATTGCCAGTCCATGGCTTTGTTGCTCATGTTCTGGTTTGTGCTAACGCAAACGCTTCTTCATTCAGCACGCCCAGATGCCGCAAGCCGCGATAATGGCCATTGTAATCGAGGCCGTATCCGACGACAAATTCGTCGGGAATGAGAAAGCCGAGATAGAGGGGATGAGCAGCAAGCTGTTCTTGCAAGCCTGGCTGGTGCCGTTCCGGCTTGGCTAGCAGGGCAGCGATGCTGGTGCTCTTTGCGCCCTGCGCAGCCAGTTTGTCCAGCGTGGCCCGCATGGTTGTTCCCGTATCGATAATATCTTCGACGATGAGAACATCCCGGCCCTCGGCTTTCGAGAAATCAAAGCCTGAAAAAGTGACGTTTCCGGTCGAGGCATCTCCCGCATAACTTTTGGCTTTCAGGGTTTCCACTTCAAAGCGAACATTCATGTGTTCGCTGTACAGCAATTCAACAAAGAAACGCATCGCGCCGTCCAGCATGCAGAGGGCAATAAGGTCTTTTCTATCATAATCCGCAGAGATCTCTTCCGCTAAGCGCGCTACCCGTGACGTGATTTGGCCTTCCGGGAGAAGAATGCCTGCTAAGTGGCTGCGATAGGCCTTATCTACTGCAAACTGGTCAACCGAGTAAGGAAGTTTTCTTTGCAAGTCTATGGGAAAGGACATGGAAAAAGAGGGATGATGCCTCTATAAATTGTTTTTGGTTGTCGCAAATATGCTTTTTTTGTCTTTTTCCGTGTAAAAGCTTTTATACATTCTTTCCTTTCTTTCTTTTAATCAGAACATCAGCCAAAAAGAGGTGCAGAGCAGAACATGGCAAGCCGCATTGATGCCGACAACCAGCGCTACAAAAAGAAAGTAAAGCAGCTGCTAAAAAAAAAGCTGGGGAAGTACATCGGCTCAGAGAAGATGCGGGTTTCTCAGAACGGGAAGCGTGTTTCTATCAATATTCCCATTATTCATATGCCCCATTTTGAGTATGATCGCGGTAGCGTCGGCGGCGTGAGCGTCGGCGACGGAGATGAAGGTGATCCGCTTTTTGGCGATCAGCCGGGGGAGGGGAGTGGTGCAGGGGACAGTGGCTTTGAGGAAGGCGATAATGTTGACTTTTCCTGTGAAGAGCTGACGGATCTGCTCATTGAAGACTTACGGCTGCCGAAGCTGAAGCCGACGGATTCCGGCGATATTACGGAAAAAAGAGTGCGGTATGATTCCATCTCGCGGACTGGGCCGCAATCCTTACGGCATCCTCGCCGGACGTTAAAGCAAGCGCTCAAGCGGTCCATCGCCACCGGCACGTATCAGCCCGGCGATCCGCTCATTCCTTCTCGGGAAGACTTTCGCTATCGCGCTCCGGCCATTGAAGACATTCCTCTGGCGAGTGCACTGATCATTGATCTGATGGATGTTTCTGGCTCGATGGATGAAGCGAAGAAAAATATTGTCAAGACAGAAGTGTTCTGGCGCGACCGCATTCTGGAGCGGCTGTACCAGCAGGCTTTAGGGCAGAACTATCAGGGGATTAGACGCCGATATGTGGTGCATACTGCCGATGCCAAAGAAGTTTCTGAGTATGAGTTTTTTCACTTGCAGATTAGTGGCGGCACGAAGATCTCTGCGGGCTATGAGAAAGTAAACAGTATTATCAAAGAAGAGAAAAAAGCCGGCATGCAGAACA
>JAUYQE010000071.1 GCA_030695605.1 Nanobdellota archaeon | reverse complement strand
TGTTTATGGAACTCCCGCAGCAATATAACTCCAAAGAAGCCGAGCCCAAATGGCAGCAGTACTGGGAAGAGCAAGAGATTTACGTTTTCCATCCCGATCCGGAGAAAGAGACGTACAGCATCGACACGCCCCCCCCGACGGTTTCCGGCAAGATGCATATGGGGCATGCTTTCAGCTACACGCAGCAGGATATCATCGCCCGCTTTCAACGGATGCGCGGAAAAAACGTGTTCTTCCCTTTCGGCACGGACGATAACGGCCTGCCGACAGAGCGTTTAGTCGAAAAGAGCAAAAATATTCTTTCCACCAGACTGCCCCGGCAGGAGTTCGTGAAGATCTGCAACGAATTCATTGCCCAGGAAAAGCCCAAATTCATCCAGGCCTGGAAAGAGATCGGCATGTCTGCGGATTTCAACCGCTCGTACTCGACGATAAACCAGCACTGCCAGATCACCTCGCAAGCCTCATTCATCGAACTCTACAAGAAAGAGCGCATTTTCCAGCAAGAATCCCCTGTCACCTGGTGCGTGCAATGCCAGACGGCCATCGCCCAAGCGGAATTCGAGAACATCGATAAAACGTCCCATTTCAATGATGTGGCGTTCACCTGCGGCGGGAAAGATCTCATCATTTCCACCACCCGCCCGGAACTCATCCCGGCGTGCGTCGCGCTATTTTACCATCCCGAAGATAAGCGCTACCAGAAGCTGCATGGAAAATTTGCCAAAGTGCCGCTGTTTGATTATGAAGTGCCGATCTTGGCCGATGAATCCGTCGACAAAGAGAAAGGCACGGGCTTGATGATGGTCTGCACGTTCGGCGACAAAGAAGACGTCGATAAATGGTTCCGCTATAAATTGCCGTTGCGCGTGGTCTTTGAAAAG
Source organism: Nanobdellota archaeon (assembly GCA_030695605.1). Classification (GTDB taxonomy): domain Archaea; phylum Nanobdellota; class Nanobdellia; order Woesearchaeales; family GW2011-AR9; genus JAUYQE01. The sequence goes on along the minus strand of JAUYQE010000071.1, from coordinate 3,925 downwards.
AATGGCAGGATGAATGAGCTGGCCCAAGAGTGCAAAGGCCTGAAGATTGAAGAAGCACGCAAAGCAATTCTGGACAAGCTGAAAGAAACAAAAGCCTTAATCCGGCAGAGAGACATCACCCATGCGGTCAATGTGCACGAGCGCTGCAAGACGCCTCTGGAGTTCCTGAAGACCAAGCAGTGGTACATAAAAATTCTGGATAAAAAAGAAGAGCTGCTGGAAGCGGCCAATCAGATTACCTGGTATCCGCCGCACATGAAAGTGCGCTATGACCATTGGGTGCAAAATCTCAACTGGGACTGGTGCATTTCCCGCCAGCGGCATTTTGGCATACCCATACCGGTCTGGACCTGCAAAAAGTGTGACGGCCATCTGCTTCCGGAAAGGAAAGACCTTCCCGTCGATCCTACCGTCAATAAGCCGAAGAAGCCCTGCGCCTGTGGATCAACTGCGTTCGACGGCGAACAGGACGTGCTCGATACCTGGGCGACTTCGTCAGTAACACCCGAAATCATCACCAATTGGACCCATCCGGGAGAGTACGATTTTCCGTATGCCGACGCGCCGATGGACTTGCGGCCCCAGGGGCACGACATCATCAGAACCTGGCTCTTCTATACTGTCGTCAAAAGCCTCTATCACCATGGCCGCGTGCCCTGGAAAAGAGTTATGATCTTCGGCCATGCACAGGATCCCCACGGCAAAAAAATGTCGAAATCGTTGGGCAATGTCATCGAGCCGATGGAAATAATCAAAAAATATTCAGCGGATGCGCTGCGCTTCTGGGCTGCCGGCTCGACGCTCGGGGATGATCTGCCATTTCAGGAAAAAGACCTGGTGACCGGGCAGAAATTTGCCACGAAGCTCTGGAATGCGTCAAAATTCTGTCTGCTGCATCTGCAAGACTACCCGCAAACAAATAAAGAGAAAAAGGCAGATGAGGAAGGTGCAACCGAAATCTTTGACAAGTGGCTGCTCAGCAAGCTGCACCGCCTCGTTACCGAAAGCACGGAAACGTTTGCGGCGTACGAATATGCCCGAACCAAAAGTGTCGTGGAACACTTCTTCTGGCATACTTTTTGTGATTATTATCTGGAGATTGTCAAAGACCGCCTGTACAATCCGGCGATACGCGGAGCAGAAAAGCGGAAAAGCGCCCAGTATACTTTGGACCGAACGCTGCTCAGCATTCTCAAAATGATGGCCCCCGTCATGCCCCACATCACGGAAGAAATCTATCAGCATGCTTTTGCGAAAAGAGAAAATGCTAAAAGCATCCATATTGCAGCCTGGCCTCTAGCACAGCCACGATGGCAGGATGAGCAAGCCGAATTGGCTGGGGATTTGGGGATAGACATTATCAGCGCCGTGCGCAAGTGGAAAGCGGAACAGCACGTGTCGCTCAAAGAAGAAATCGCCACACTCACGCTGCAGAGCAAAGAAAAAGGATTTGCTGCGATGATTACGAGCATGCAAGATGACCTGAAAGCGGTACTCAATGCCAAAGACATCGTCTTTTCCGGAAAAACGGCGCTGGAAAGCGAGAAATTTACCGTGCAGATCGGCATTGAACGCTAGGGTGTTTTGAGCATTTTTCTCGCAAGTATATGCAAATTCGACGAAACCTTTTTAAGAGGAAGAAGCCTCGTATGAGAAAAACAGCAGGAAAAAGAGCGTGGGAAACAAGCGTTCTTCTCCCTGAATAATCAAAAACAAGCTTAAAAAAGTGGAGGGATCAACCTATGGCAGGAACTACAGGAACTGAAGGATATTGTGTGAAATGTAAGGCCAAACGCATGATGGCTGATGCCAAAGAAGTGGCGATGAAAGGCAAAGGTGGCATGAAGCGCAGCGCCATGAAAGGCAAATGTACCAAATGCGGAACGACCATGTTCAGAATCATGGGCGCGAAGAAGAAATAAAGATCTTCTTCTTTTTCTTTTCTCTTTTTTTGTCTTTTTCTTTTATCTCTGTTTTTAGCACAGTTCACTTTCCGAGTGATACATTTCTAAAATCACTCACTTTTTTCTTCATTTAATTTTTTGACGTACAAGAAATACGAGAAATAGGAGCTTAAAATCAAAATAGTTCTTAACTACTCACCGAAGCTAATGACAAAAAAGAGCGAAATCACTCACTTTCTGAATTGTGCCATTTTTGGATAATGTTTATATAGCTGTTTTGCTGCTCTCTAATCGATGCCTTCGCCTAAGATATCCCTCACCAAAAATGCTCGCACCGTGCTCGCGCTGCGCTATCTGGAGAAAGATGCTCGAGGCCGTCCGAAAGAAACGCCAGAAGACCTTTTTCGCCGCGTTGCAAAGAATATTTCTTTGGCCGATGCCCCATACCGCTACCGCCAACAGGTTACCGCTTTGCTGCAGAGATATAACGAGCCTTTCTTCCAGGTCGTAAAGCGGAAAGAGTTTCTGCGACTCATAAAGCACGATGCTGAGATAAAGAAAACCAAGCAGGCTTTTTACGAGATGATGCGCTCGCAGGACTTTCTGCCCAATTCTCCGACGCTGTTTAATGCCGGCAGAACCTTGCAGCAATTAGCAGCCTGCTTTGTGCTTCCTGTCGAGGATAATCTGGATGCCATTTTTATGGCCGTACATCATACGGCGCTGATCCATCAAAGCGGCGGCGGCACTGGCTTTTCATTCTCCCGCTTGCGGCCGAAAGGCGATCTCGTCGAAAGCACGCAAGGGGCAGCTTCCGGGTCAATTTCTTTCATGAAAATATTTGACTGTGCGACGGAGCAGATTAAGCAAGGCGGTAAGCGCCGGGGAGCAAACATGGGCATTCTCCGGGTGGACCATCCGGACAATGAGGAGTTTATCACTTGCAAAAGCCGGGAGAACATCCTCCCGAACTTCAACATTTCGGTGGGGATTACCGACGGGTTTATGAGAGCATATCGGGAGAATAAGGCTTATGCCGTGATTAATCCGCGTACCGGCAAGGTAGTTGGCAGAAAAAATGCCAGAAAAATCTTCCACCTCATTGCGCAGGAAGCCTGGAAGACGGCTGATCCGGGGGTCATCTTTCTGGATACGATTAACAGAACGCAGCCCACGCCACAGTTGGGAGACATAGAAAGTACAAATCCCTGCGCAGAAGTGCCGTTGCTTCCGTATGAAGCCTGCAATCTTGGCAGCATCAATCTTGCCCACTTCGTCAAGGATGGAGCTGTCGACTACGAGCGTCTCCGCACTACGGTATGGAATGCCGTGCATTTCCTGGACAATGTTATCGATATGTCTAACTACCCGCTGCCCGAAATCAGGGAGATTGTCCAGGGCAACCGGAAGATTGGCGTGGGCGTGATGGGTTTTGCCGATATGCTGGTGCAGCTGGGCATCAGCTATGTTTCGGATGAGGCACTTATTGTCGCGGAAAAAGTGATGGCATGTATCGCAGAAGAAGCCAAGAAAGCAAGTGTGGCGTTGGCGAAAGTCCGTGGCGTTTTCCCCAATTTTACTGGCAGCCGATACGATACGGGCAGAAAAGAAGATCGCGTGCGCAATGCCACGAGAACGTCCATCGCTCCAACCGGAACCATTGCCATCATCGCCGGCTGCAGCAGCGGCATTGAGCCACTTTTTGCTTTAGCGTTTACGCATCGCATTGTGGAGACCAAACAGGTGACGGAGATTAACCGGCACTTTCTGGCTGCAGCGAAGAAGCATAAGATGCCCCGAAGCCTCGTCGAGAAAGTGATTCGTCAGGGAACGCTGGAAAAGCTGCCGGTTTCTGCCGAATTCAAAAAGCTCTTTGTGGTTGCCAATCAAGTCCCTGCAGCGTATCACGTGCGCATGCAGGCCGCTTTCCAGAAGTATGTCGATAACGCCGTCAGCAAGACGGTTAATCTGCCGAAGAGCGCTACACCGAAGGATATTGAGAAAATCTATCTCCTCGCCTA
>JAUYQE010000068.1 GCA_030695605.1 Nanobdellota archaeon | reverse complement strand
ATGGGCTGCATCCCCGTGGTAAGGAAAAGTGTGCACCACTTCCGTTCCCCGCGAGCCGTACATCCGCAGCGCCGATCCCGCAGAAAAAGCCGCGCCCAGAGCGCCGGCAACGAAAACTCCCGCCACCATTGTATCTCGTAGATTCATGTGTTTCACCTCACCTGTTTTCTGATTGATTATTCTCGAAGACCCGCCGCGGCAGCACCAAGTTTCCATCAGCATCATACTGCTCTCGCACTTCGTAGGGCGTTTGCCGTATGCGCAGGAGGGTCTCCAGCTTCCCATCACGCCGAATGCCGCCATATTCATACGCCAGCATCATCAGGAGGGCCGTGCCAAAAGTCCCAAAAGCCAAACCTTTCCTGAATTCTCCGAGAGTGGGTTTTTCTTCCATAAGATAGCTGCTTTTTTTATAAAAGATAGAGAAAAAGAAGGGATTATTATAGTTTATGAATTTGGTGAGAAATAAGCTTACCACGCTTCCGGCGATATCCGGATAACAGGAGCTTCCGGGTAAGCGGAGCGTCCCGTCAAGGCCCGCAGGTTATACTGCGCAAGCCACCGCAGCGCTGTATGCAGTTCTTCGTCGGAAAAAGTTTCATAGCGATGCAATAAGAGGAGCTTCTCCTCAATACGAGGTATGTTCTCTGCTGAGATGCCATACCGTGCCGAAGGGGTGTAATTAACATCGTACACGAACAGGACTACATCAGCCACATCTTCCAATACATTTTTCGCTCCATGGCAGGTTACGGCAGCCACATCGTCCATGGCCGCAGAGCAGCGGGGGCCAGAAATATTTTCAAGGCCATGGTAGCCACTCCCACTAATACTCTGCCAGGAGTTCCAGAAATTTGGACCAAAGTTTGCGGAGAACACATGGGCCAGCTCATGAAGCAGCACGCGGGAATTCGCGCACTGATCGTAGCCCCTGCAATACAGATAGATGTCTCTTTCTTCGGGATCAGCCCTCCCAATCACCGAGCCGTCACGGTCGAGAATGAACAGCGCATCCACGGACGCAAACTGTTCCGGGAAATAATCCCAGTTGTCGTTCAATCTTTGATAGGCCTGCGCAATGCGGAAAACGCGCTCGTTGCGCCAGTCTGCAGAAATATCCCGCGTTTGATAGATCAGAATGCCTAATTCTTCTTCGAAGGCTTCTTCCAGCGGTGTTTCGTGCAGCAGGGAATCGAGAGGGCTATCATACGGCTCTTTGGACCGGCGGTCTATGATTACCGTTGTTGCGACTGCTGCTGCCAGGAGTGAAGTGCCTAAAGAGAGTGCGGCAATTGTTTTGTTCATGGTTTTTCTTTTTTGCGAGTAGTCGCAAACTCTTCCGGTGTACATACTTTTTCTTTGAGCTGAGGAAAAACCTGGAAATCTTTTTTGTTGAGCGTAAGCAAGATATCTCCATGCAGGCTTAAAAAAGTTGCCGCAATGAGGACATCGGGATATTCAATGGATTTCTCTTTTTTCTCAAAAAGAAGAAACGCATAGAGTTTTGCTACGATATCCGCAACTTCTCCATCAACATCTACCCACAAAAATTGATTAAGCACCTCTTTCGCTTTCAGGAGGGCCTGGGAAGCATCTTTACGCAGATGGGCACCGGTAAGAATTTCTGCAACCGTCACGGTGCTTATGAATAATTCTTCCTGTTCTGCCAGCTTTTGGAGGAGGCGAATCGTTTGCTCTTTATGGCGATCAATCTCTACCAAAACAGAAGTATCAACGACCATTTTCATGAAACAATACCTAAGCGCTTTAGCCTTCCTTCCCAAGAGAATGATCGTATTTCTTTTAAGGTCTTGGAGAAACTTTCGGGAAGGAAGTCACTCTTTTCAAAAGCTTGGGGATTCTTTTTTGTTACCAAAGCGGCATCTCCCAACACATTAATGACCACCACGTCTCCTTCCGCTATGTGCATTTTTTCACGAACATCTCTGGTGAGCGTAATCTGTCCTCCGCGGGTTACCAACACTTCTGCCATGTGCATAGTAATAATTTTACTATTTATAAATTTTACTAATATTTTTACTAAACAACTTGAGTTTATTCTTCTGCCGGCAGGTCATAGTTTTCAATTATTCTGTAGCAAGAAGTAAAACGGCCACATTCCTCTGGTATTTCAATTAAATCCCCATTGTCGGTAATGAGACTTCTTTCTTGGATTATGGTATCATCCCAGTGAGGAAGATGAAGAAGACAGACAAAGCGGCAACAATCCAATCCACACCCACCCATCTCCTGTCGAAGTACGGCTATGGGCTCTCCGTGATATGTTGCTCTATAAACAATCTGAGAGGTAGGTCCATCAACAAAATCTTCCCTCCTACCATTTCCTAGAACGATTACGCCCCCCACAAGTACTGATAGAGGCAATATTAAGCGCAGTTTTTGGTTCATTTTTCACCTACTTTCTTACCGGCAATCCTGCTTCTCGTCTCCATTTTTGATAGAAGCCAAACGGCAGGGGAACGATTAAAGGGGAAGGCTCTTTCTTTTTCAGCAAGAATCCTACGTTTCCCGCTTCTTTGTGGAAAACATACATCCTGTTCGTAGCCAATGTAATCCGAGTAATACCGTCTTTAACATTATCATCAATGTCGTCAACCAAACAGTGCCCATCGCCGGGGCTTTTCCCCAGGTAGTACCGCAGGAGCATATCAGCAGCAGCGGGAGCAATGATGTACTTGTCTTCTCCCCGGAAAGGATGGTGATAGACAAAGAGGTCCGCATCGCCAGCAGCTTTTCTTGCTGAGGAAGAATCACTTCTGCCGATGAGATGAAGAGCAAGCTCCAGTTCCGGCAGCTGCGCTAAGGTGGTCATCGCCTCTCGAACCACATCCTGCAGGTGTTCCGCCACAATCAGATTGTTCAAAGAAGCGTTTAAGAGATCAAGAGCTATAGATTCCGATGCGGGAGAGTCCTGAATAGACCACGGCAAGCGTTGGGTACAGTAGGGGGAAAGTGTAGGGTTCATGGTCGTTTAGTTCGGCGGTAATGGCGAGTTTTGATTTTGGGGTTGAAAGGGTACTGGCACAGCGAGTTCTTCCCGGAGCATCTGGATAAGCAGTTGTTGAACCGGGTCCCAACAGGCTTCCGGCCAGGTCTGGCTATAAATGCCGAGTTGGAGGCAGCTGGTATACAATTCAGGAAAAATAATATCGTCAGGAGACGGGAAATAGTCTCGGAGTAAAGCGTCCGCAAGAGCCGGGACGGCAGTGTCTTCCACCTGAGAAGCAGCCATCCGGCCCAGAGAGCGAGCAGACGCTTCTTCTACAGCAGAAATAAACATATCATCACGCTGAAGATACTCTTCTATCATACTGCCGTCATAGCCAAGGCAAAGGCCAGCGATTCCCATGCCGATCATCTGCAGCCGGTGTTTGAGCCTCTCGTTCATTTTCATTTTTTCCCGTCTTTACCTTCCGTTGTATACAAAGAATGATTTTGCAAGTAATCTTCCAGCCAGAGCAGCAAGCCTGGTAACTTCTACCTGATGAGCAGCAGCTTCGCCTTGCAGCTGGGCTGCGCAGGCAGTGAGGTAATCATTTCGGAGAAGAGGTTCTATACCGCAGATGGATTCTAAAGAAGAGTCATTATTTTCTTTGGTTTGGGCTGCGCATGGAAGAGCTGGAGCGCTCAACCCAACAGCAAGAACGAGTCCTGGCAAAAACGATCGAGGTGTTTGGTTGTTCATGGAGTACGCACCCATCTCCCTCTT
>JAUYQE010000063.1 GCA_030695605.1 Nanobdellota archaeon | reverse complement strand
GTGGGGGTTTCTTCTTTTGTGCCGAAAGAGAAAAATTCTTTAACCGGCCTGGTTACGGGAACCGCCAGCAATTTTGTGTCGGAAGCGCTGTATGGAGTGGAGATACAGTAATGCTTTTCTGAATTGCTCGGTTGATTGTTATCCCCTCACAAAAAACTCCCCAACCCTTTCTGGCTGCTCTCGGCAAACAGCTCTTCTTCTTTATAGCCCAGTACCGCAAAGATGCTCGCGACTGCCGGAATGAGCTGGTGGGTGATGTAATACGTTGGATCGTAGTGGCCTTCCAGAACATCACCGGGAATCCTAGCCCTATCCCGCACTAAGCCCGTGCCTTTGACAATGATATAGGCAATGATCGTTCCCGGGCCTATCTTCTCGCCCCGCTTGCGGAGCTGCCAACCAATAGCGACGTGGGGTGCCAAGGCACTGTACTGCGATAATTCCCGGCTGATCTGCGTCCTGATGAGCACTTTCTGAAGCGGAATGTTTCCCTGCTTGAGCTCTTTGACAGTTTCTTTCACGTACAAGACGGCCTCGTCCACTTTCTTTTCCAGCACAAGCCGGAGCACTTTTTCCTGCACCTCTTTGGCGATGGGGCTCCAGTTTCTCCTGACGGTCTCGAAGCCGGTGATTTTCAGTTTGCCTTTCTCCGAGAGCAGCGCGTACTTCTTCTTCGCCCCTTTTTCCCGCCCTTTCACCGCAACAAAGATGCCGGAGGGATAGAGGCCTTCGCATTCCAGTTCCATCTGGCTGGGGAGGGCTTCATTAATTTTTTTCATGAAGCTCAGGGCATCGTCCACGCCTTTCTTTCCCAGGAGCATAAACATGCTATCAGTATTATGCACTAAAAGAAGACCTTCTGCATCTACAAAATTATGACTCTCTTCGACCTCAAGATCATACACCGAACTTTGGTACTGCTCTTTTTTAATTTCTTTTATTCTGGCTCCAGTCCAGTTCATTGGGCTATCCTTTCCTTTTGCGCTTTGTACTCGTAGTGAAGAAATGAGAGGCTTATCGTTTCGATATCTCCAACCGACGTGTTTTATTTCTTTACCGAAATACGTTACCCCATGTTGAATTGATTTAAAGAGATACTGAAGGCCACAGGCTAGTTCTTTGCTGTTGGTGTCGCACCGAATAAAATGAGTTTTGTATCTTTTGTCCTTTTTTTTATTTCCGTCACCTTCCAAATATCCTTCAATAAATGCCCGCCGAAGATTCTCTGATGAAGAGTAGATGAAAGATGGAACTCGCTTTCCTGTGCTTTTTTGACCACACCCAAATCCATACACAAACAATCCGACTAGAGGAATTCTTTGGACTCGGTAGTAATACATATACTTCTTGATTCTTTTATCATAATCAATAATGATGCGCAAAGGCTCTTCCAGGAGCTTATCAAAATACCGTTTAATTTTTTTTATTACTACTGCATCTTGTGATCCGAAAGAAATCATACATTTCCTCCCGGTTTTGGTAGATACGTCGCTCGCAGAACCTTCTGCACAATAAAAACCAAGAATCCATGCTAGCTCTCTTGTAAGTTTCCAGTATCGAGGAATTCTTCCTCCTGCTGCAGAAAGCGTCCCCATCCACCTAAATTCTTTTTTGGTACTTTTTCGCTTTTCGAGTTTTCTATCCCCGTGCTTTAGGTTTACATGAGTTGCTAAAGAATATTTTTTGTTGCAATAAGGGCATATGCCGAGCTTTGCCGTGAAGCGAAAGTTATCTTCATAAAGTCTTATCTCTTTCTCCGCTGGGCCAAGCCAAATATTCGCTGCATCAAAGAGATGTCCTTCCTGGTATTTCGCCTCAACGGGCGTTCCTGTTAGGGAAACTAAAAAGTCTCCTTCTTTGAGTGTTGCGGCATCGGCGAGCGTAATGTGACCCTCTTTTTGTGTATATACGGAATGCTGGGGAGTAACGGCGGTCGTGCCATGCGTTGTAATAAAGCGCAAAATTTCGCCTTTCTCCTTCGAATTATACACATGCCGAATAATTCTTTTAATCGGGCTGAAAAGTAATTTTTTTCCATCAAATGCTAATGTTTTATAGGAGATGGTGGGTAGAGATGCGTTTTTTTCTGCAAATTCTCCGATTGAAACAAGTTCAATGTTTCCTTTGCTATCTTGTACAAAGATTTTTCTGTCGGGGAGTAGGCTATCACCATACACAACAGTAAACCCTTCTTCCTGGGCTTTGGCGATAGTGTTCTTAATGTAATTGCGGGCATATGCCGTTGTAGCGTCCGCACATTCTTTGCAATACCAGCGCGCACCGAAGAAGCCCAGGTAGCCGTAGAACGAATTGGCGAGCAGCTTCAGCGCATAGGAACGGGATTCAAGCAGTTGGGCATCTTCGCCGGCCGCTTTCTTTTCTTTGAGGAGTTTCTTTATTTCCGCCCGGCGGCTGATAATGTCGTTCAGCACCGTCGGCAGGAATTTCTTTTCTTTCTTGCAGAACCAGTATTCTGGCCGTTCCGGAACCCGGGCTTCTTCCTGGCTCTCACAGCAGCTGCAGTGGAAGCTTTCTGGCCCGATGTTATGGGCGGTGATGATGGAGGGATACAAAGAGCGGAAGTCAAAGACCACGATGTTTTCGTACAATCCAGGCGTGGGCTCGTAGACGAAAGCGCCCTGCACGTGCTCGTCCATGCGCCGTTCTAATTCATAGCGGGGCGGCTTATTGGGTGCGAGAACGTTGAACTCCATCGCCCGTTTCAGGATATAATTTTCCACCAGCCGGCTGAAGCGCATCCGGATGACGTCGTTCGTCGGCAGGCCGATGAGTTTCGTAAACTCCAGCATGTCCGGCAGCAATTTCTGGCACAGCTGCAGCGTCAGATTCGCGTCATGCAGGTTATAGGCACAGAATTCGGCAAGCTTTTCTGGCTCGTTGTTCCAAACATTGGCCAGGTTGTCGAGATTGACAACATGCTTTTTATGGCCGAGAAGCTCGCTAGCAACAGCGTCCAACGAATACGTGTCTGTTTTCAGATTTTTTCCAAAGATGTACTTGATAAATTTTAGCATATCAAGATGCAGCAGCCCTTTGAGGCGGGATTCGCCATCGCGAAAATTTTTGCTGGTGAGGATGGGAGAATGGTCTAATCCTAAAGCAAAAGGAACGTTTAATTTTTCTGCGCGGATTTTCAGATACGGCAAGTCGAAGCCATCGCTGAAATAGCCGGTCAGGATGTCGGGTTCGTACAAAATGATAATCTCCCGGCAGCGGTGCAAGAGCGCAGCCTCATCTTTCACGTGCTCGACGAACGGAAGCTGGTGAGAAAACTGTTTCCAGGTGATGACTTTCTGAAGAGTATCTCCTTTCTCATCAATCCCGGAGAACGCGATCATGAGAATGGGATTTTTGTACGGATCGATTTCTTTCTTCTCGGCATAGGTTTCAATATCGAGCGCTAATATTTTCCAGCGTTGGAACAAGTCTGCACTGATGCTCTTGATCTGTTCTGCCTGGAACGCCGGAACGCGCAAAGAAGGCTCGTCAGCAAACTCGCCTTCAGCTTCTACCAAAGTGGCGGGCAGTATCCCCGTATCCCGTAGATAGCGATGGACGAAGAGAATATCTTTTTCATAGCACGACAGGCCCCAGGACTGCAGCTCTTCGGCAACCAGAGGGACGGCCTTCGGATAGTTGACAAAAATCTTCCAGAATTTCTGTTTTTTGCCCAGCAATTCTTTTTCCACTTCTTCCCAGCGGACAATGCGAGCGGGCTCTTCGGAAGCCGGAAGGGCCAGCTCTTTGAGTTTTTTCTCAATAACCGCTGTATCGGCATCATGGACTTTGGCATAGAAGAACGGCTCATGGGCGTGCAGGACGCAGACTTTGGTGCCATTCTCCTGCTTTCCGTAGAGATACACGACGGTTTTATCCTGCTGCTTTTTGTAGTCAAAATCGTAGGGGTAAAAGCGGAGTTTCATGAAGGCTTTTGAAGAAGGTTCTTATTTAAAGATTATGGGGAGAAAAAAGGGAAAAGCAAGTTTAATCTTTCCGGTAGGGATGAGGTTTCTTATCATGGACGCGGATGCCGGATTTTTGTTTCACGGGGTAATAATATTCTCACGGTATCCTCCTTAACGCTTTCAGCCGATAATCTTCTTTCGAGATGTTCACCTCCTCTTTCTGCGGCTCTTCTTTCTTGAATTTCTGCTGCAGGATCTTGTCGCTGGCTTCTTTTAATTGGGCAGCAGTAATATCCAGATCATCATCGCCCATCGTTTGCGGCGTCCAGTTCAGCTTCAGCCCGTCACCCTCGCGGCGGGGAATGACCTCCATGGCAAAATGCGGCACTTTCTGCCCGGCGCCGGTGCCATTTTGCACGAGGATGTTCGTCCCCTGCGCTCCCAGCTGCTCGAAGAGGATGGTGCTAGCTTTGTTGGCAGTACTAGCGGCGGTCGCGAGCAGCTCTTCCGGCACTATTTCCAGAATGGTGCAATGCTCTTTCGGCAGAACCGTCAGCTGGCCCGGAATCAAGGCAAGATCTTTCGCGATGACCAAGAGCTGCTCGCCGTCGTGAAGGATTTCCGCGTTTCTTTCTCCCGCAACGATGGTACAGTATTCGCAGGCTTTATTGTCAGTCATTTTTCAGCTCGTTCTAGCGAAATAGTTCAGCAATTTCTTCAAGGTCGATATGCTCTCCATCATGTTGGTGCTCTTCTGGCTGCTTTTTGCGGCGCTTCTTTTGCGCCTCTTCTTCATCAGTTTTTGATGATTCTTCAGCAACAGATTTTTCTGGTGTTTTCTTTGCCATATTTTTTTCACCTCTCGGCATTTTCTCTGTTTTCGGCGGCTTCTTTTCTTTGTGTTCCGCTATCTCTTCTAACGCTTTCTTTTGTTCTCGCTTTTCTTCTGTTGATACCTTCTTCTCTTCCGCTTCTTCCCTGCTTTCTTCTCGCGGCTCTTCAGCGGGAAGGTCTGCTTCCGCTGCCAGATCTGATACTTTTTCTTTCTTGGGCATTCTTTCTCCTTTTTTGGCGCTCGTTCTTTCTTTCTGCTCCCCTCCCAAGGCCCGCTGGAGGGGCTCCTGCAAGGCGGCCTGCACTTTCTGCAGGAGATTTTTGGGCAGGACTTTCTCTTCTGGAGCGAACAGGCCATCGCCTTCTTTCCGGGGAATAAGATGCAGCATCACATGCTGCGCCTGCTGGCCAGCGACCGGGCCGTTAGCGATGAACAAGGTCGTTCCGTCCGAGCGTAAGGATTGCAGGGTCACTTGCGAAAGATGCTTCGCCACCGAAAACAGATGGGCGATTTCTTTCTCCGGCACTTGGGGCAGGATGGCATAATGTTCTTTGGGCAGAATCAGGATGTGCCCTTTGGCCGCGGGCCGGATGTCTAAGACGGCCAGGGAGCTTTCGTCTTCGTACACTTTTCTAGACGGAATCTTTCCCGAGATGATGGTACAGAAAATGCAATTTTGCTTCTGGAACTCCCGCAGCTCTTCGGGAGACATGTTCTTGAGCTTCTCTTCGAGCTGCTTGCGCTGTTCTTCCGTCATTTGCTGCATGGAGAGAAAGAGAGATAGAAAGTTTATAAACGTAATGGGGGGGAAGATATGTTGGGAGACTTATAACTTGGGGGAAAAGAAAAGCTTTTTCCTCTTTCGGCGTTAAATGGATGCTCCTGGCCGCAATTTCCCTTTTTTGAGATTGGTGATGACCCTTTCGATTTGCTGAGGATTCACATCACCAAAGCGGGTTTGCGGCAGTGTTGTTTTATTCTCCTGCGCACTTTGCAGCATGGAAGCCACGAACTGCTGCGTCGTATCCGGGTTTCGCGGTGCTACCTTTTTGCTGAGCATTTCTATCAGAAAGGAAAAGGGATATTTAAGATTTGTTGTGGTCTTTTATGATGAATTTATTGTTTTTCTAAAAATTCTTTCACATTCCGAAAATCAACTTTCACAAACTTCTCGAAATCCAGCTTTTTCTCTTTGAGCATTTTCAGGGCGTCCTGCACATGCGTGCTGCCTTTGGGCACCGGGAATCCTGCCAAAGCGCTCAGCTGATTTAATTGCTGCAAGGCGGCAGCTCTCGCGAGAATGGAAGCAGCCGCCACTTCTACATATTTGCTTTCGGCTTTTTCTGTTGCTAGATCGCCAACCGCACAGCCGGGATATTTGTCCACAATATGCTTCCCCGGCGCTAAATGCTCCGCTGCACTCCTATGCAGCTTGTTCAGCAGGTGCGTTATGCCGTGCTCTTTATTATACTCTTCTGGAAGCAGGCTGCGCACCTCACAGGGTGCCAGATGCTTGATCTGTTCTGCCAAAGGAAGAATCTCTTCGTCGCGGAGTGTCTTGCTGTCGGCAACGCCGATCTCTGCCAGTTTTTCACGAATAGCTTTATCTGCTTTTACGGCAGCAACGGTAAGGCCGCCAAAGGTGTCTCCTTTGAGCGCTTCATCGCTGCCGATGACCCAGCCGGTTTCCGTATTGAAAGAAGGCGCGATTTTTTTCTCTCCGAGATGGAGGCGCTCTATTTCCTTAGCTATTTTTTCTACGGCATCAGGCTTGCCTTGCAGCAGCAATGTGCCGGTGGCATAGAGAATAACCGTAACGCCGCTTTTTGTCAGGCGTAATTCTTCATAAAGGGTCTTAGGATCTTCTTTCTTGAAGCCCTGCTTGAGCAGCTTTTCCCCTGCCTCTTTTTTCACGCCGATAAAGGTGGCCATGGATGATGCTATCTTCTTAGAATTTAAAAAGGTGTTGGGGGCTGTGGTTGGTTAGAAGAGGAAAAAAAAAAAAGAAAGAAGAAAAGGGGAAGCTTTTTTATTTGGATGGACCAGCACAACGGCAAGCTATGGCTGGGGGCGGTGAGGGTTCTTCTTCACTCTGAGTTGTAAGGCAGGAAACCGGTCTCCACCCATCTCCCATTCGTTCATAAGCAGCCACACATTGCTTTGGTGCACAAATCTGATCGCAATCCATATATGGTTCTACACCTGCATTACGACCGACAACGATTGCATTTTCCATCATAAATAGCACTTTCTCGCCCCAGTCAACCACGGTTGGTCTAATTGCTTCTCCCGCCACCGCTTCTTCTGATGAAGGCCGAACATTCAGAACTAACACGACGACCGCAACGACCGCTACCAGCACGACGATGGCCAGGTACGGCATATGACTTTTTTCTGCCATGATTTAACACCTCTTTTCTCTGTTTTAAGGAAATGATGAATGTGAATAGCCTCATTTCCCCATTGAGAAAGTATTTTTTTCTTCTTAATAAGCTTTTTGCATTTTCACCCCCCCTGAGTTAATAACTATCAAGGAATAGCTTTTTGGAAAACCCCCTGCGGCTCTGTCCGAAATGAGGTTAGTAGCACTTTCCACTGATCTTTTTGTCCCAC
>JAUYQE010000055.1 GCA_030695605.1 Nanobdellota archaeon | reverse complement strand
AAGGCATCGATTAGAGAGCAGCAAAACAGCTATATAAACATTATCCAAAAATGAATGAAACGGAGAAAAACCAAAATCTTTATATCGCTTCCTTCCCTTCTTTCATACATCAATGAAAGCCTATACCAAAAGAGGGGATCTCGGTTATACGCATGATTATTCTGGAAAGAAAATCCCCAAAGACAATATGCGCATCGTCTGCTGGGGGAAAGTCGACGAGCTGCAGGCAGCTGTTGATGGAGCGATCCTACAAGCCAGAGGAAAAAACCGGCAGATGCTGGAAGAAGTGCAGACCAAGCTCTGGCAAATATCGGGAGAGATCGCCTGCAGCCCGCCAGAATGCGTGAATGATCCGGTGACGGAAGCAGATCTCAAAATGATGGAACGGTTCATTGATACAATGGGGGAACCACCCCAGAAATTTATCCGCTTTACGAACACAGAAGCTATTGTCTTGAATGAAAGCCGGGTGCGCTGCCGGAACTTGGAACGGAATTTGGTAAAATTGCTCCGCAATAAAACGCTGCGGCCGGTCATCTTTAAATACGTGAATCGATTATCCAGTTTGTTCTTCATGCTGGCGTACGAGAGAGTAAAGAAAAGAACAAAAGTGCAGAAGAAGCAAAAATAGTCGTGATCAATAGCCCAATGGCGTCAAAGAAAAAAAAGAGGGAACAGCTTCGCAAAGCGCTGAAATGGTTCGAGCATTTCACGGACAAAGTAATCCCCATCCTCCTGGTGGCGCTGGGCATCGTGCTGATTCTGGAAAATCCGCTCTGGACGCTGGTGCACTTGGAAGAATATGGGCCGTGGATCACCATCTTTGATTACATTATCGTAACCTTTTTTGTTGTAGACTTAATTTTCAAATGGTTCAAAGTCAAGAAGCTTTCGACGTTTCTTCGGCTGTACTGGATAGACATCCTGGCAGTGTTCCCATTTTATTTCATATTCCGGCTCTATACGCGCCTGGGGACGCTGCTGCGCATCAGCTCCGAAATCCGGGAAGCCCAGACGGCAGCCCATGAAGCGCTTCTTATTCGGGAAGCCAGCTTAATCCGGGAAGCGGAACTAGCCAAAGAAGTCCGCCTGCTGCGGGAAACCCGGCCGTTGGTACGAGCATTGCGCCTCGGGCAACGGTTCCTCCGGTTTTTGAAAGGGCGCGTCCTGTTGGGGAAAACGCTGGCGAAAAGGAAGCATTGAGTGTTTGGAGAAATACTTACTCGGGGATGTTGGGGGATAATATGAGGATTGGAATTGACTTAGATGAAGTTTTGGCAGACTTTTTAACTGCGTTACTGAAATATCATAATGACACTTATGGAACTTCTTTAGTGGGGGAACAATTCCAGTCTTATCAGTTTTGGGAAACTTGGGGCGGAACAAGAGAAAGAGCAATTCAAAAGGTATACGATTTTTATAACACAGGTTATTTTAGAGAACTGAAGCCGGTCGTCGGTTCTCAAGAGGCAGTCAGCATTCTAAAGCAAAATAATGAGTTGTTTGTTATTACCTCTCGACAAGACGATGTTGCTGAAGCAACAAGAGGCTGGATTGCTCAACATTTTCCAGAGAGGTTTTCTGCAGTTTTATTCGCAAATCATTATTCCCAAAAAGGGGATTCCAGAAAAAAAAGCCAAATTTGTGATTCTGTTGGGATAGACGTTCTGATTGAAGATTCCCCAGAATACGCTTTAGAATGCTTTACTCAAAAAAGAAAGATCCTCCTTCTCGATTATCCGTGGAATAGAAACTCGGAATTGCCTCCAGGTATTTATCGTGTTAATTCTTGGGAAGAAATAACCAAAATTTTAGCGCGGGACATTCCAAATTCTTAAACTGGTCTCAATAGTTTAGCACCTCCTCTTTCTCTCATTAGCCTTTCTCAGCAGCTTTATCGCTTCTTCATCTTCCACCTGCGGAAATTCCCGGTAAAAAGCGCCGAGGGCGTAAAAGAATTCCGGCGTGTGCAAGCAAATAACGCCGTCCGCTTTCTCTCGCAGTTTAGCAAGCGCTTCAGCAGAACCGACAGGAATAGCGACGATGATCTTCTTGGGCCGTTCTTGCCGCACAAAAGCAATCGCAGCCAGCATGGTGCTGCCCATCGCCACCCCGTCATCGACGATGATAACAATCTTCCCTTGCAGAGACAGCGGCTTTCTTTTCCCGAGATACAGCGCAGCGCGTTCTTTCAGTTTCTGGCGGAGCTCTTTTGCTTGTGAAGCGACGTACTCTTCAGAAATGCCTTCCAAATGAATCAATTCTTCATCGAGAAGTTCGCCGCGCAGGCTTACCGCGCCGATAGCCGCTTCCGGATTATCCGGAGCGGGAATTTTCTTGGTGAGCACAATATCGAGCGGCAACTGCAGCTCTTTCGCCAGGACAGAGCCGAGCTGCAAAGCTCCCCGCGGGATGGCCAGCAGGATGGTATCTTTCCGGTTTTTATAGGCAGCCAGCTTTCTGGCCAGCAGCTTTCCCGCTTCGAAGCGGTCTTGGAAGATCATAACGAGTTGTAGGAGAAAAGAAGTATATAAGATTTTTTGGGAGTGAATCAAAAACATAGCCGCAGAACAACAAACGATAAATAAGAGTACGTCTTTCTCCATTAATATCAAAAAAATCAGGGTGAAAGCTCATGACCGTAAAGATATACACGACGCCCACCTGC